>NZ_JBHXKE010000048.1:0-42674 GCF_042722765.1 Kitasatospora sp. NPDC058406 | reverse complement strand
GGGAACACGCCGGTCCGGCCCGTCGCCGTCTCGTCGCCTACCTGTCCACCACGCAACGGCGCAGCTCCGCTCCAAGCCGAACGCCTCACTGGTCGGAAAACTGGACACCCCGGGGGAGCACTGGGGCGAGGTCGCCTCCGTCCTGGCCGGCGCCTGTGAGGTCATCCTCCTCGACCCGCCCCTCCCGCCCCGGCCCCGCGAGCTCCAGCGGCTGGAAGCCCGCCTCCGCACCACCGGCACCACCCTGTTCACCACCCCCCTGGCCCGGCGCCGCCCTGCGCCTGACGACCGGCAACGCGGTCTGGAGCGGACTCGGCGACGGCCACGGCGCCCTCCGCTCGCGCACCACCGACGCCCACTGCACCGGCCGCGGCCGCGGCCGCGCCACCCGCCCCCGCACCACCCGCCTGCTGCTCCCCGACGAGAACGGCTCGGTGAGCGCGGCGCAGACGGCGGCCGCCGCCGGGACGGCGTCGGCGACCGGCGCGGCCGTCGCCGGGTAGTTGTCCGGGACGGCAGTTCCGGGCTCGGTGGGGTTGGGCGGTTCCGCAGCAAATTCTGGCGGTGTACGGAGATCCGGCCGGCACCGGAGACCAGGGGCCGTCGTGGTGCACCTGGTGGTCAGCCTGCTGGGGGGTGAGGCCACAGTCGTACTATGCCGTCTCCGTCGCCGGTGGCGAGCAGGCGCCCGTCGGGGGAGAACGCGACGGGCACGACGCGCTTAGCGTGGCCGGTGAGGGGTTCGCCGTGGGCTTGGCCGGTGGTGGGGTTCCACAGCCGGATTGTGCTGTCGTCGCCGGTGCTGGCGAGTAGGCGTCCGTTGGGGGAGAACGCCACCGACCGGACGATGTCGGTGTGGCCGGTGAGGGGTTCGCCGTGGGCTTGGCCGGTGGTGGGGTTCCACAGCCGGATTGTGCTGTCGTCGCCGGTGCTGGCGAGTAGGCGTCCGTTGGAGGAGAAGGCCACCGAGAGGACAGGGCCGCTGTGGCCCGCGAGGGGTCGGCCGTGAAGTTGGCGGGTGGCAGGGCTCCACAGCCGCACCATGCCGTCCTGGCCGGCCGTGGCGAGTAGGCGTCCGTCGGGGGAGAAGGCCACCGAGAAGACCGTGGTGGTGTGGCTTGTGAGGGGCTGGCCGTGCAGTTGGCCGGTGGCGGAGTCCCACAGCCGCACCCTGTCGTCGTGGCCGGCTGTGGCGAGTAGGCGTCCGTTGGGGGAGAACGCCACCGAGAAGACGACGCCGGTGTGGCCGGTGAGGGGAAGCCCTTCCGGCGGAAGTCTTGTGTAGAGGGCGCTGACCAGTGCTTCGATCCGGGCTTCGGCCGACTTCGCAGCGGTCTCAAGGACAGCGACGCGGTGAGCGAGTTCGTCGCGATCCTTCTGCAACGCGGTGATGGTCGGAGTGAAGGAGACGCGCTGAGGTGTCACGGTGAAGGAGACGGGCCGAGATCCCGGGGTGATGGTCGGAGTGAAGGAGACGTGCTGAGATCCCGGGGTGATGGCGCCGTGCCCGGGTACGGCATCGGTGGGCAGCGGTACTGGGGGACTTGCCGGACTTGCCGAGGGGGGATCGGGGGCGTCGGGCCGCTGTCGAGGACGCGGCGGGCTCTTGAGGCGGGCGTTAACCCGGGAGCGTTCGAGCTTCTCCCAGCGGGCGCGCCACTGTTTGACCTGTGGGTCCTCACGGCTCGGGTGGCGGCCGTCCTGGTCGAGCGCGACCAGGGTCTGGACCAGGGCGATCAGGAAGTCCAGGCGTGGCAGGCGCTTGCCCGCCAGGGCCTCGCTGACTGCGGAGGCCGACAGCGGCCGCGAGGACGGTGCGGCCTTCTCCACCTCGCGTAACGAGGGGTTGCCGCAGGCGATCCGAAGATCGCGGAGCGCTCCGGCGAAGGCGGACAGCTCCTGCGGGTAGCTGTCCGGGGCTGCGTCCTGCGTGCCGGTGGTCGGGTCGGTCACACGATCTCCCTGACGGTGTGTGGATGACCACCGTAGAGGCCCCCGTCAGGAGCGGCACCGAAAACGGCCGAACAGCACCGAACGAAACCAGTGTTCGGCCGGGCCGGTGCGCTGTACGGTCCCGGACGGCGCCGATCGGGTTCGCACGGGTGCGTTCGTGCAGTACCGGGCCGCAGCCGGAACGCGGTTGCACTGGTGGGCATGAACACCGATGACACCTCCCAGCCGCCCACCGTGGCCCCCGCTCCCGTAGCGACGCCGTCCGTACTCCGGATTCCGCAGGACAGCGGCGTCCGCCCGGCTGCCCCCGCTCCGACCCGTGAGCGGGTGCTGGACCTGGTGGCCCTGGTGCTCCTGATCGGTCTGGCCGCCGCCGTGTTCATCCTGGCCGGCCCCGGTGCCGTCACCGCCGTCACAAGCGTCGGCATGGGCCTGTTCGCCACCTGGCGCTCCCGCCGATAGCCGTGTCGGCGGCCCCCGCGCAGGGGCCGCCGACCGCGCCCGGGACGGCCTGGCCTACGGCGCTGGGCCGACGCCCGGGGCGGCCTGGGACGGTGCTTGCGGGCTCGGCGGGCCACGCTGCGCCGCACCGAGCTCGCCGCCGCCCCGTCGGCCTTCCGCTCACCTGCGTCGAACCGGCACCGACTCGCCGTGTAGGGGACCGGGCCCGGTGGAGGTCGTCCGGTGCCGGCGGCTGGGCCGTCGGTCTGTTCTTCCGTGGACGATGCGGGCGCCGGCGCACCGGGGTGGTGGCGGTTGACTGTTTCTGATTGAGGCCGCAAGTACCCGCGAGTGATCGGTTCGTGACGGTTGGTCGAACACCGGATGTGACATGAGTCACCGTAAGTCTATTGTCGGTGGCGGAGTGTAGTTGAGCTCGCTATGAGCTCGGCGCGTCAGCAGCTGAAATGCCCAGGGTCGACCCGCACCCGCTTGGAGATGATCACGGAATGTATTCGAACGTGATCAAGGCGTGAAATTCGCCGGGCGGGAGTGCGTGATCGGCGGGGGAGGGCTGATTTGCTAATCCCGGGCCGCAAGACAGCCCAGACGAAGGCCAGATGACGCTGTTTCCGACACAAAGGCCGCTCCCATGGACAGCACCACCCCTCGACACCGACCCCGCCCCAGCGCCCGCAGAGCGGGTCACGCCCCGCCCCGTGAACGACGGCGTGCGGCGCGCCCGCGCTCAGGCCGGCACCGGGAGGCCTGAATGAGCGACGACCCGCTGTTCGCCATAGGCCCCGATCAGCCCGGCCACGACCCCGAGTCCGGACAGTGGGGAGCGGCCGTGGAACTGCCGGTCGACGGGATGCCGCTGGAGTACGAGGCGTTCACCCTCACCCACCGCCCGTCCTACCTGTGCTTCGCGCAGGAGATCCTCGGCGACCCGGGAGTCGCGGGCGAGGTCGTCCACGAGGTCCTCGTCCAGCTCGCCATCGACTGGTCCGAGGCACTGCGCAGCCCCGACATCGTCGTCACCGCCTGGGGCATGCTCTGCCACGCGATCCGCGCCGAGGTGCGCCGCCGCGACCGCGACCCCCAGCTGCTGGTCCGCCTCGCCCGCCTGCGCACCACCCTCGACCGCATGCGCGCCGCCCTTCCCGACACCGAGGCCACGACGGCGGCCGACCGCGACCCGGACGCCGACACCGACGACCCTCTGATGGTCCTGCTCGCCACGCTCTCCCCACGCCAGTTCGACGTCGTCATACTCAAGGCCCACGGCCGCTCCACGCACTTCATCGCCTGGTTCCTGGGTACGCACCCCAGCACGGTGGACCGCAACCTCGCCCGCGCCCTGGCCCGGCTCGACGACGGGCTGCGCCCCCTGCGCCTCCTCCACCCAGGCACACCCGACCACCGCAGAGGAGAACGCCGGTGAACGAGCCCACCGCCGGCCCCCCGGACGACCACGCCCCCGCACCCGACCCCGGCCGCGGGCCCGGCTCCCACTTCGCCGAGACACCCGACCTCGACGAGTTCCTCCACGACGCCGGCGTCTGCGCCCGCCACTCCTCCCACGCCACACGCCGCGCGGGCAAGACCGACCGTGCCACCGCCATCGACCTGCTGCTCGCCGAGAGGGAGAACACCCCGACCCCTGCCGACACCCCCGCCGGCGGCCCCGGCTACGCCGCCGCCCTGCGCCGGATCGCCGCGGACGTCGCCCGCCACCGCGCCGGCCGCTACCGGCGGCCGGCTTGGTGGGCGGACTACAACCGTGCCCGCCTCGGCCTGGACTCCCTGTCCCGTTCCGCCCTCACCGGGCCGAAGGCGCTCGGCCTGCTCGCCCGCTTCGCCGAGGAGGAAGGCGGGGAGACCCAGCTGGTCTCGGTCCTCGACAACGGCCGCGACACCGACATCGAGATCGTGGGCGCCAGGATCTTCGGCTGCCTGCTCCACCTCGCCGGACATCCCGTCAGCGCCTGCTTCTGGTGGAAGATCGCGGCCGGGGCCGGCGACCGGATCGCCGCGTTCGCCATCTACCTCCAGCACCTGGAGCGCGGCGAGTTCGACGAGGCCGAGTACTGGTTCGCCCAGGGCTGCCTGGACCCTGACGGCGAGACGTCCGCGATGCCGCCCGGCCTGCCCGAGATGCCCGGCTACTTCAGGGCCGTCCCGGCGGTCATGGTCCCCTGGCACACCGCCGAGAACGCCGGGCCCGCCGCCGGCCTCGCCGACGAGGTCGACCGCCTGGTCGTGCACACCGATTCCGGCGACGGCACCGTCATCGACGGAGTCGTCCGCCGCCCCGGCCCGCGCCTGGCGAGCCGCCTTGAGGACCTCGCCGGCCGCTGACCCCCGGTGCCGGTGCCGCGCCGTTCGCGCGCAGCACCGGCGCCGCCCAGCCTCCCCCGGTCGACGCCTACCTCTTCAACACCCCCTGGCACAGCGCGGCCATGCGCCTACCCGACGACACCACCGACCTCCACCACCCCGACCAGGCGCTGCGCCGCGCGGTCGACCACCTCGACACGGTCCGCGAGGACGACCGGTTCGGCACGTTCGTGCTGCCCACCGAGACCACCGCCGAGCAGCTCCACGACCTGGTCTGCCCCTAGCCGACCGTCGGCGCCCACCCACCAAGCGGGCGGGTGCTCCCGCGCCCCCGGCACCGCCCGGGCAGGTCCGGTCCGGGTGTCCGGACACCGCGCGGAACGGCCCGATCCGACCCTGTTCCCCGTCCCGTCCGGACGGCCCCGATAATCGCTCGCCCTCCGCAGCGGGAACTCACTAGGATTTCGAAGTTGGAGCACCGGGAGAACCCCGAAATCCCAGGCTGGACCCGGCTGGAGAATCTGACATTGATTCGACTGACGGGCCGTCCGGGACATAAACTCAGAACCGCTGCGCAACTCCATCCCGCCGACCGCATCCGGTCGGCCCCCTAAAGCTGCCCCGCCACCGTGGCGGGGTGTCCAGGCGCCATAGCCTGGGACAACGGGAAAGGGAGTAGCACCATGCCGGCCTACGGAGGCAGCGGGCAGCCGCCCGCCAAGCACCAGCCCAGCGAGGACACGCACGACCGGGCCTCGCAGGAGCGGACCGGCAGCAGCACGAAGGAGAAGCGAAACGGCCTTCAGGTCGCGGCAGATGCCGTGACCCTGGCATGCGGGGCGGTGGAGCTCGGGCGCGAGCTCTGGAACCTCTTCGGCTTCCTCTTCACCTGAAAACGCAGCAGCGCCTCAGCTGAAGGCTGAGACGCTGCGTGTGCTGCTGTTGTCATAGCAGACGGCCCTACCCCGTACAGGATGCCAGTCCTGGGGTGGGGCCTTCTGCGTTCCCGCACAAGGTGAACCAGTGTGCCTGGGATCGCATCGTCAAGCTTAGTGCATCCTACTGTTCCTTCACCACGCGGTGCACTAATAATCGATACCCATGTGACTTGGTTCAAAGTCCCATTGCATCTGTGAACCTTCCGAACCGATGACAACAGGAACCTTCCTGGGCGATTACTACCGGATCAGTAGAGCGAAGGAGACGATTGGCACACTATCCCGTAGTTGAGTGAGTAGATCCGAGGCGAAGGCCGCCATCTTTCACTCGCAACCACTCTTATCCTCACTGCACACAACAAGTTCAGCACCGCCAACCACCCTGTTGTAGTACTTCACGACCAACATGGTCCCTGAACCGGGAGGGCAGGGTCACGCCCGTGTCGGCAGCGGGCCGCCGTTCACCGCTGCGCTTCCACCCGCCGGTCGGTACCGCTCTGCCCACGACCGTCTTCCGCTCCGCTCGCTGCCTTGGTGGTACCGAGGCGGCGTCGTGTCCGGGCTCGCGTGCACCTGCGCTGCTGCCGACGCTGTGCCAGTCCGTACGGTTCCGGGTTGGCGAATGCCCTGGCCCTCCGGTTCGTGCGCCCGCCGTTGGGACACGCACCAGCGCACCCCGTGGCCTGCGGGTGATCAGTCAAGAGGGGCATCGCTTTGATCGGCGACCCGGAGCGGGCTCTGCCGGGGGAGCGTGGGCAGGAGCCAGCTGGTGCTGTCGTCCGGAGGCTGGGCGGGTGGTGCGGGGCGAGGGGTTCCGCGGTAGTCCATGTACATCCCGGCCAGGACGCTGACCTTCGCGCAGAGCATCCAGGGCTCGAACGGCTTGGCGATGAAGTCGATCGCCCCGGCGCCGTAGCCGCGCAGCAGGCTCTCGGGGTCCGCCCCGATCGCGGTGATGAAGATGATCGGGATGTTGCGGGTCTGGGCGCGGCGCTTGATGCGGGCTGCGGTCTCGTAGCCGTCCATGCCGGGCATCTGCACGTCCAGGATGATCACGGCGACGTCGTCGTGCTGGAGCAGCGCCTTCAGCGCGTCCGTGCCGGAGGCCACTGCCAGTACCTGGCAGTCGGCGGCGGTCAGGACGGCCTCCAGGGCGATCAGGTTGGCGGGCTGGTCATCGACGATGAGGACCCGCGGGCTGCCCGTGCCCGCAGGGGCGGGGCGGGGCATCCCGGAGTGCTGCAGTTCCTCGCCGGCCTGCTGCTCGGCCACGACCAGTTGGCGCTCCAGGAGCTCGCAGCGTGCTTCGGCTGCGAGCTGGCGCCGACGGGACTCCTCCAGTTCGGCCGTCAGCCGCGTGACCTCCGCCTCCAGGCGCCGGTGCTCGCGCAGCAGCTCCTCGCGGTCCCCGGCGTGGAGGACCAGTTCGTCGCCCCGGGCCCGTTCGCGGGCCCAGTCGCCCTCCAACTGGTTGAGGCGCAGCGCCAGGTCGGCGATGCGCTGGTTCCTGTCGAGCAGGGCCTCGCCCAGGACGTCGCTGTGGGCGGTCGAGCGCCGGGAGAGCCGGTCGGCCTCGGCCAGCTGGAACTGGAGCTGCTGGACGGCGTGGCTGACCGAGGCGCTGGTGCGCTGGGCCGCCGCGTGCAGCGAGCGCAGCAGGTCGATCGTCTCGGAGGTCGCGACGCTGCCGCGGTCGGCGCCGACATCGGCGAGCAGGTCCTGGACGAACTGCCAGGACGGGATCCGTTGTCCGGACAGGTAGCGGGAGACGGCTCCCGCACTCAGGTGTCGGCGCGCGCCGTAGCGGCGCACCGACACCGTGGGCCGCAGGCCCGCGAACAGGCTGCGCAGGGCCTCGGCGAACGCCCGGCATTCGCTGTTCAGGTCAGGGCTCAGCGCTCGCAGGTCTCCCACCCGCCCACCCCTCGGTGTTTCGTAGGCCTCCACGGCGCCACCATCCTTGCAGTATCGGGTCGGCTGCGGCCCGGGAACCTGAGACACCCGGGCCGCAGCCTTCACATCAGACGGTCTCCTTGTCCGCCGGCTCCTCCCGGGGCTCCGCGACGAGCTGGTTCACGAACGACACGCTCGCACCGAACGCGCCGACGCCGTACAGGACACACTGGGCCAGGTGCGCGCCCCCCGCGGCGGTCAGAACCCCCGCGCCGATACCCGTGAGCACGCCGACCAGCAGCACCAGGGCCGCCCTCGGCGACAGCAGCGCACGCCGCACCATCAACCTCCTCGATCCGTGGCGGCACTCGCCGCCACGACCTGCCCGCCAGTCGGTTCGGCCTGACGGTGCATCACAGGATGAAGGAGGATGCCGGTGTTGCGCCTCCGTTGCCGGGCCGGCAACACCAGATGGCAACACTGCGGCTTCGGGCTGCACCCGACCGGATCCGGCGCCGCCCGCGCCCGCCGAGCGGCACTGTCCCACCCCACCGCGCCCGGTTCCGCCTCCGCGCGGCCTCGTTTCGTTCATGCTCGTCCCCTTGTGCGTCGTGTGTGGTGAATACGGGCTGCGGGCGGAAGGGCCTGGGGCGCCGCAGGCCCGCTTCCGGCGGTCTGTGTGCCGGACGCTAGGCGCGGGAGGCGGCGGGGCAAGAGGTTTCGGGCATTGGTTTTTGAGGATGGCACCGGCCTGGCGAGGATGTCGAACCGGCGCACGGTACACCGCTCAGACGACCGGTCAGCCCCTTGTCGGGGGCAGGGTTCGACGGTCCGGAGCATGTTGACGGCCGAAGCCCTGGTGCGGGGCGGCGGCCGGATCGGTCGGGGAGCCCCGCAGTCTGGGCACGAGCGACCCGGATGGCGCGGTCCTGCCGCGATGCCAGAGGAGTGGGTGGGAAGTCCGGTGACACCGCCAGGTCAGAGGGAGGACGATGTCTCCCGTTCCCGGCCTGCGGAGAGGACCTCGCCCTGTGATCATTTTCGACACGAACGCGCTGAACAACCTTCAGCTTGGGAGCCCGCCTGCGGACATCCTGCGCAAGTTCCGGGCCTCAGCCCAGCACAGGGTCGCGGTGCCGTGGATGGTCCTGGAGGAACTGGCCGCCCACCGCGCGAAGACCTACATGGCCGCGCGGGAGAACGCGAGCACCGCTCTCAACGCACTGCGCAAGGCGGCGCCGTGGCAGGCCGCCGAGGACTTCGCCCCGCCGGCCCTGGAACTTGAGCAGTGCCAAGCCCACTGGCGTGAGCAGTACAGCGCGCTCTTCGACGACATCGTCGAGACCGGAGGTGAGGCGGCCCGCCGGGCACTCGTACGGGAAGCGCTCGCGCTGCCTCCGGCCGAACGCTGGAAGGAGAAGTCCATAGGCGGCCGAGACGCCGCGATCTGGTTCTCCATCCTGGACTTCCTGCAGGCCAACCCCGAGGAAGAGGTCTGGTTCGTGACCGGCGACGGCGACTTCGGGGACGGCCGCACCTACCCGTACCCGATGGACCAGGACCTCTGCGACATGGCGGGCCGCCTGCACAGGATCTCCGGCTTCGACGAGGTCATCTCCCGCTTCACCGAGACCGTGCACGACGAGCAAGCCCGCGCCGAGACCGAGGCGTTCCTGACATCCCCCTTGTCCAGGAGAGCGTCGCCCAGGCGGCCGCCGACCTGCTGCGGTACCCCTTCGGGTTCCCCGGGATCGGAAGCAGCAGCCGGGAAGCCCGGTGGCAGCGCTTCGCCATCCGTCCCCAGGCCGGTCTCCTGAGTTTCGGGAACGCGCAGGGGCACCGGATCGGCGACGACGTCTGGTACACGGCCGAGACCACCTGGCTACTTCACGGGACCGCGCTGGAGGCCGAGCAGGACGGCATGGACAACATCACGTGCGCCTGGAAGGTGAAGCTGCTGTTCTCCACCGCCGGGGCCCACGGAGCACCGACGATCCTGCACACCAAGGCGCCAGCAGCCGCGGACCCGGCCGACGAGCAGGTCGGCGCCGTGCTCGCGACGCTCAAGCAAGCACTTCTGCGAGAGGCGGGCGAGAGAGTGCAGGCACGGGACCGTACGCGGCTGACCGTCGGCGAGATAGCGGCCTTGACGGGAACACCGCCGTTCCAGGGCGTCCTCGAGTCGTTCACCTCCACCTACGGCATCTTTGCGGAGAGCACGATCGCGAAGGCGATCCTTGCCTCTCCCAGCATCGACTTCATGAGCACGGTGCCGGACTGGCACCACTCGCTCTTCGGAACCGGCGCTGCCGAGTGGCTCCTCCAGGGCCTGGCGAAGCCGTACCCGGCTCCGCTGTTCGAAGCCGGCACGGGTACCGCGACGGAGGACGCCCCGGACGACAACCCGGCTTCCCCAACTGAGTAGCCGGCTCGACCGGGCGGCCGCGGCGATGGCCACCCGGCCGAGCCGCTCCTCAGCGCAGGATCACGGAGACGTGCTCGAACACGGAGACCACGATCTCCCACATCTTCACCACGGCGGTCCCGGCCAGCATCACGGCCACGCCGATCACGACCTGCCGCGGATTCGGTCCGGCGACCGCCAGGCCGACCGGCCGCTGCGCGCTGCCGGGCGCCGCCGTTCGGTGCCGTCCCACCCCGCCGCACCGGGTTCCTCGCTGTGCGGCCTCATCTCCACCATGTCCTTCTCCTTCATCGTCATGTGAGGTACGGACCTGGTCCCGAAGCCCGGGGTGCCGGGGCGTAGTCGGTGTTCGGGCGGTCCGTGGTGCCGGACGGTAGGGATGGGAGTGGGCCGGTCAAGAGGCTCCGGCCGTGGGTTTCCTCGTGCTGCCGACGGTGGTGGCGGACGCCGGATCGGCGGACCCTACATGGTCTGTCGCGTCGGTCAACCCCGTTCTGGGAATCGTCGCCCCGGGCATGGCGGCCGCGTTTCTGACGGGCGGGTCCGGACGGTCCTGTCGGCCGGGAGTTCGGGCCCGCCTGTCCGGTCGGTGGCGGCCGGGCGGGCGGGGCGCGGTCCGGGTGGTCAGCGTGCGAGGACGACGGTGATCGGGACGTTGTCGCAGCCGGAGGCGATGCGGTGGAGGGCGGCGAGTTCGGCGGGGTCGACGGACAGGCCCCAGCGGGTCTTCACCGCGACCCAGTCCTGGGTGTAGTGGCACTGGTAGCCGGCGGTCGGCAGCCATTCGGCGACGTCCTTGTCGGCCTTCTGCCTGTTCGAGCGGGCGGTGACGGCGATGAGGGTCCTCGGGTCGGACAGGTCGTTGGCGTACTGCTCACGCTCCTTAGCCGTCCAGCCGTAGCCTCCGGAGTCCCAGTTCTCCGCCAGCGGGATGACGTGGTCGACGTCTAGGCCGGACGCGTCGGTGACGACGACGTTGTCGTACGGGGAGAACCAGGTGCCACCGGCCAGGGTGCAGCCGGGGCCGACCTCCGGGGCCTCGACGGCCTCGCTGATGATGACGTCCTTGCGGGCGTTGCAGCCGTTGCGGTCGGCGTCGGTCCAGTGCCGGTAGGCGGTGCGGACGTAGCCGTCACGGCGCTCGTCCGCGACGTCGAGCGCGTCGATGGCGGCGAAGAAGGTGGTGGCCACCGTCTCGCCGGGCGCGCGGTGCGCGGCGCCCGAGGCCGTAGCCGCCGCTGCGGGAGCGACCGCATGGGCCGGTCCGGCGGCGGACAAGGATGCCAGCGCGATCGCGGCGAGAAGTGTGGCTGCGCGTCGCCACTTAGGAGTGATCATGCCCTACGACTACCGGCACCACGCGCCTCGCGATGGCATGGTCACCCCGCAGTAGCGCGTCCCGGGCGCACAGTTGACACCCCGACCGGCGGCGAGCCACCGGTCGGGGTCGTCTTGGTGCGTGTTTGTGTGGGTTGGTCGTGCGGGGTGGGAGGGACTCCGGACGGGGTCCCTCCCACCGTGCGCCGGGTGGTCAGGAGAAGATGACCGAGCGGAGCTTGAGCCTGTTGCCGAGTTTCTTGCCGGGGTTCATCACGTAGTAGGTGTCGCCGTCGCAGTTGAAGTCGAGGAAGACGGTGGCGGTGGAGGTCGTGAAGTTCTCCGGCGCGAAGGCCGGATGATCCTCGGTGGCGCCGAAGAGGTTGATGCACTCACGGCTTTCCGGGTCGGCGAGGCCGGCCGGGACGCCGGGGCCGACCTTGTAGAGGAAGTCGCCGGTGGCGGCCTGAGCTGAGGTGGGGACGGAGACGAGGAGGGCGAGGGCGCCGAGGGCGGCGGCGGCCGTGGTACGCAGACGCATGCTGCTGGTCCTGTCCGGTCGGGGGCGGGCGCCCCGCCGAGTGGGCGGGGCGGTACACGAACACTCCCCTGTCGTTCCCCCGGCCAGGCTCCGGATCCTCCATGCAGCCCAAGGATCTCTGCCCGCAGGACGGCCCCGTCGCCGGGACAGGCCGCGGCCGACGGCCTGTCAGGAACAGGCCCGCGCCCTTCGGGGCGCGGACCCGTTCGATTCGGCAGCCGTCACCGCACGCGCCCGACAGACGGGAACCCGCGCCACCCACACGGCCGCCGCCCCCGTCCGGCCGCCGATCTTCCGCACCCCTGGCGATCCCCACGAACCCGGCCCCCCGACACCGCACCCGACAACATCCGGCCGCCGACCAAGCCCGCCGAGCCTGCCCCAACCCGCACACCCCTCTGCCTGGCCCGGCGGCCCTCGCCGACGTCCGGCCGGCCGGATCCCCGTCCAGGCGGTCGCCGCCGTCGTGGTGACCGAGGCCGCACCCGGTCGTTGAACCTGTTCGAGCGCCCGGACCAGGGCGCGCGGCGATGCCCTGCTCCACACCCGACGCCCGGACACCCCCCCACGGCGTCGGGCCGCACGGTACCGACCGCAGGGGCGGCCGGACACACCCGCCGCCCCCGAACACGCTGAAGGCCGCCACCCCGTACGCAGGGTGGCGGCCTTCAGCACTGCTCAGAAGCCGGGGTGCTGGGGGCCGCCCGGGGCGATGAAGCGGGCGCCCAGGTTGTCGTTCGGGTTGAGGTACACCAGCGCGGTGAACCACACCGCGGCCGCCTTCGGGTCGCGGCGGCGCAGCAGGTCTGCGTAGCAGTAGAGGATGCAGTGGGCGGGCCGGTTGTCGAGCTCGCCGTAGAGCAGGACGTCGGTGAACGGCCAGGGCAGGGACTGCTGGAGGACGCACACCCCGGCGCGGGCCCACTCCAGCGCGGCGTCCAGCTCGCCGGGCACCTCGCCCTGGTCGTCCTCGTCGTCGAAGCCGTCCTCGCCGTCCTGGCGGAGGCCGGCCACCTCGTAGGCGATGGTGGCGTAGGCGTCCAGGTCCCGCGGGTGCAGCCGGCGGTCGCCGATCGCCACCGACGCCTTCTCGTACGCCTCGCCGCTCTCCTCGTCCGGACTCCAGTCCCGTTCCATCCGCCAGGACTGGCGCACCGGCAGCTCGGCGATGCGCTTCTCCAGCTTCGACAGCTTGTCGCCAGCCTCACGGTGCTCGGCGTAGAAGTCCGTTGTACTCCGGGTCCTGGATCCAGGCCAGGAGCGGCCGGTCCAGCTTCGCGAGCGCCTCGGCGGCCAGGCCGGACGGTGCCAGCCACGGCAACGTGCCCTCCAGGCTCTTGGCCACGGTCTTCGGGTCTTGGCCCACGGTCGTCTCATCCATACCGGCGATCCTCCACACCCGCACCGCACCATGTCCTTGAAGCAGCAGAAACCACCTCACCGAGGCACACGGCACGGTAGAAGCCGAAAGCCCGCCACCCGCACGTGCAGTACCACCCCCTTGTACAGCATGCTGTCGCACGCCTCGTGGCGCCCTCTCCGCCGTGCGGTGCCTGGCTTCGGGGGATCGTTGTCAGTGGCCCTCCATATCCTGAGGCACCCCTCCCACATCGTCGAAGGAGGCCCGTGGCCAACGACCTCAGAACCCTGCAGGACCCGCTCATCGAATGGGTCTACGACCACAGCGGCGACAGTTCCCTCGGGGACGTCTCCCTCGCCCCGTTCGCCGAGGAACACCACCTCGACTCTCGGCAGGCTTTCCGGCTCCTGCGGCATTGTGAGGAGTCCGGAAGGCTGGACGGCCGGCACTCCAGCCACGACGACGCCGTCGCCAACCTCACACCGGCCGGGACCGCGTGGGTCGAGGGACGAAGGCGGCGCCGGAACGATCCCGCCGCCCGCGTCGCAGCCGCCCGCACCGGCCTGCTGACCTGGTTGTGGCACCGCAAGCACGAGGGCGCCCACATGCCGGTGGTCGCCCAGATTCTCGAAGACCCTCAGTCCCTCTTCGAAGGCACACGGCTGTCGGCCTCCGAGATCGACCGGGCCGCCGGCCACCTGCAAACCAGGGGACTGATCAAGGGAGCCAGCCGCGCCGGGGGCATGGACGGACCCCTGCGCGCCGAGATCACTGCCGAAGGAGAAGACTGCGTGGAGAACTACGGCGCCGACCTCGCCGCATACGAGCGACGCAACAACGGCGGCGGCACCACCAACTTCCACATCGGCACCAACACCGGCAACATCGCAGCCAACAGCCGTGAGGTCACCCAGACCGCCACCACCAACCAGGGCATCAACACCAGCGAGCTGGTGCTCCTCGCCAGATCCCTGCGCCAGGCGACTCCTGTTCTGGGCCTGCCCGAAGGCGACGCCGAGGAGTTCACCGACATCGCAACCCGGATCGAGAGCGAGGCATCGACGGAGAACCCGGATCCAGGACGGATCCGGCGCTGGGGAAACACGATCCTGGACATTCTCAACTCCCCAGCGGCCAGCGGCGCCCTCGCCCAGACCCTGGCCACCACTCTCCAGGCCGCCATCACCCCGGGTAGCTGACGACACGAACTGCGTTCGTCACGGTGCCAGGCCGTAACGAACGCCCTACCCCGAACGACGCGGCGGGCCGTCACACCAATACAGGCGTGACGACCCGCCGCGTCGTTCGGGGCCAGCGCACCGTGTAGCGCCGGGAAGCGGCCGGCCCGGCCGCCGAGGGGTGACCGGGCCGGACCGTGCGGGGTTCCCGTCAGGCGTTGCGCATGACGATCGCGATGCCCGCGGTCAGGGCGGCGAGCTGGGCCGTGTTGAGGCCGAGCACGCGGGCCTGGCTCTTGGCGACGTTGCCGAGCATGTAGGTGCCGACCAGCGCCGCGCCGAGCGTGACCACTGCCTTCTGCTTTCCCGTCATCTTCTTCTTCACCTCCTTCCGGGGTTGGTATCCGACCAGGGTTGCACCCGGCACCGACAAACCAGGACGGGCCGGATTCCGTGCATGCTTGTATGGCTTACTAAAAAGGCGTGGACGGTGTCGGACGTGAGGCGTAGAGTCGTCCTAGCTTTTCGAGTTGGATGAATAGGCATGGAGGTTGTGGGTGTGTTCGTGACGACCGGTCAAGCCGGGACGGCCCTGGGGTGCTCGATCCCGACGGTGAAGAAACTCGTGGCCACCGGCGTGGTCCCGGGCGTGCGCGAGCAGGGTCGGCAGGTGTTCCCGCTGGCCGCTCTCCAGCAGTTGCAGGCGCGCCCGGCCGCGGACCTGTCCGTGCTCGGCACGCCCGAGGTGGCGGTGCTGCGCTCGGACGCCCCGGCGAAGGTGGACGAGCCGGACCGGGAGTGGATCGGCTTCGGCGCCGGCCTGAACGAGGCGCAGTTGCTGGCCGCGCTGTCCGGCTGGTGGCGGTGCGACCCGGCCCGCGTCGCGGCTGGCGGAGTGCTGCCGGTGACGGTGGCCGGCTTTGTCGTCGCGGTGCTGACCGGCCTGGCCGAGTGGGAGGGCGACGGTACCGTCGGCACCGCGGGGCGCTTCCGCTTCCCGAAGGCGCGGATGGCCGGCTACCTGACCGACCTCACCGCCCCCGTGAACGCCGCCGACCCCACCGACCCCGAGGACGCCCGCCTGGCGGCCCTGCTGCTCGGAACCCGCCTGGCGTCGGTGTCCGGCGGCCCGATCGCCTACGTCTCCACCACCCCGACCATCACCGACCGGCCCGCCGCCGAGGGGAAGTAAGCCCGATGGACCGCAAGACGTACACTGCCGAACTCGCCTCTCTGCGCGAGCTGCGCACCGGGATCACGGCCGCCGAGAAGACGGTCGCGGCCGCGCAGAAGGAGCTGGACAAGCTCGCCGCCCAGCGTGCGCGCCGGGTGGCCGGGCTCGCGGGGTACGAGGGCGCGCAGGCGCCGGCCATCGCGAAGGCCTCCGGGCTGTCGGTCGGCGACGTCGTGCGGATCGCGCCGCTGCTGGACCCGACCCCGGCCGTCGTCCGCGCCGCCAAGGCCGACGACCAGGCCGCCGCCGCTCCCGCCCTGGCCCCGGAGGCCGAGCCGGTCGACGAGCCCGCTGTCGCGGTCGCCCCGGCGCTGACCCGCCCGGCCCCCGTGCTTGAGCAGCCCGCCCCGGCCGCGCCGGTGACCGAGGCACCGGCCGAGGTCGAGGACCAGGGCACCGTCGAGCAGCCAGCCACCGCCTTCGCTGCCCTGGTCGCCCCGCCTGTGCTGCAGGAACCACAGGAGACAGAACCCGGCGTACAGGCCGGCACCGTTGTCGGGCCGCGTCCGGCGGTCGAGGCCGGTCCGCGTGGGCTGCCCGCCCTCCCGCAGGGCCCGGCCGGTGCCCGGTTCGAGGCCGTCACCACCGGGCTGGTCTCCAAACGCCCGCCCTACACGCAGCAGGCCCGCGCCACGGTGTTCCTGGACGCGGCGGCCGGGACGCTCGCCGTGCGCGAGCAGACCGTGCGGCTCGACCTCGGCGCCCGCACCCCGGGTGAGATCCTGGACGCCGTCCACGTCGCCGCGCCCGGCACCGAGCGGGTCTACATCACCGCCGGTGCACCCTGGCACGACGGCGCCGAGCGGTACAGCACGCTCAAGGACGCGGTCGCGGCCTGGCTGAACACGCCGTCGGAGCGGTGGACGACCGCTGTCGGCTCCGGCCGGGACAAGTTGGCCGGGCACTTCGTGCACCAGCGCCAGCCGGTCGGCCGTTACGCCCCCACCGCGTCCCCGGACGGCCCGGTCACGGAGATCCGGTCGATGGGGGAGTGGTTCGATGCGGACGGCGCCGACGTCGTGACCTGCCGGCAGGCGTTCACGCTGCTGTGGCAGGCGCTGCGCCGGCACTGGGACGACGCGGTGCTGATGGGCTCGCCGTCGCAGACCGGCCGGGACCTGTGGTCACGCACCATCCCCACCACTGGCAAGTGGGCCGGGGGCTACCCGGTCCTCAGTGAGGAACTGCGGGGCCTGCTGCACGCGACCGGCGGCCAGGGCCGTACCGAGCTGATCCTGCCCCCGCGCGTCCCGGAGCAACTGCCCGCGCTGGTGGAGTACGACCGCACCTTCGCCTACGCCAAGCACCTGTGGAAGTCGCCGGTCGGCACGCCCCGGCGGATCACCGCCGCCGCGTTCGCGGCGATGACCGAGCAGGAGCAGACCAAGGCCCTGATGTCCTGCTCCCACTGGAACGTCCGCGTCACCGTCCCGCAGGGCTGGCAGCACGTCGGCCTGCTCCCTGCCCCCGTCACCGGGGATCGCGCCTGGGTCTACCCCTCCGAGCCTGGCGCCACCTTCACGACGTGGGCGGGCGGCGCCGAGGTCCACCTCGCCCTGTCCAACCACCTGGCGCCGTGGAAGGTCGAGATCCTCGGCGGCCTGCTCTTCGAGGACGGCAAGCCGCTGGATGAGTGGGGCAAGCGGTTGAAGTCGGCCTGGGCGGACCTGACCAACCTCTCCAAGCTGCACGCCGACGAACGCCAGCGACAGGCGGCCTACCTCGCCAGCCGCGCCGTCCGGTCGGTGCTGCTGTTCGGCCTGGGCGGCTTCGCGCAGCGCCCGCGCCTGGTCTCCGGCACCACCCCGCTCGGCGAGGCGCTGCCAGCCGGAGTGGAGATCCTCGGCCAGGACGACCAGGTGGTCACGTGGCAGCGGCAGGCCGGGTTCTCCCGCGACCCGTACGCGCACCCCGAGTGGGCCGCCTACGTGTGGTCGGGGGCGAGGGCGGCGCTGCTGGACATGAAGTACCGCCAGGGCAAGGAGGTCATCGGCTACGCAGGTGCCCTGCACGCCAAGCCCGGCACGGTCGTCTACTTCGGCACCGACGGCATCGCCCTGACGGAGCGCCAGCCCTGGCCGTACCGGGGCGAACCGGGCGACTACCTCCTCAAGGGCCACCTCACCGGCCCGGTGGAGCACCCGGTCAGCCAGGAGCAGTACCTCAAGCTGCGAGGCCTGGGCCGCGCCGAACTCGCCGCCGCCGCGAAGGGAGCTGGCCAGTGAGCCCGGCCGACCCGAACAACCCGAACGAGGCCGCCCGGTTGACCCAGGAGTTGCTGGACCAGGGCTACACCAAGCGCCAGGTCGCCAAGCTGCTGGGCAGGGACGCCAGCCTGGTCTCGCAGTTCTTCACCAAGGGCAAGGGCGCCAGCATGGTCGGCGCGCTGCGCCAGGTGGTCCGTGCGGTGCGCGGCGGCGAGCGTGATGAGGAGGTGCTGTCCGGGATCGCGGAGGCGAACACCACCCGCCGCCGCACCAAGACCGGCCAGAAGGCCCGGGTGCGTGGCAAGGACGTCGTCGGCAAGCCCGGCGAGTCGATGGCCGGCCGCGCGGGCAAGCAGGCCATCAACTCCGGTGCCTCCCACCTCGCGCCGGTGGTCCACGCCACCGGCCAGGCCGGCGGCCGCCTCGCCTTCACCGTCCGGATGAAGGCCGATCAGTACGTCTACGGCGCGGGCTCGGAGCAGGACTCCGGTGGCATCCGACGCGGCTTCCTCCCGCGCGCGGACGGCACCGAGGAGCGCACCTACGGCTCCGCCTCCACCGGCGGGTTCGACGCCGCCGAGTGGTCCCAGCGCGTCGCCGACCACCACGGGGACGTCACCGAGGCGATGCGCGAGTGGCTGGTGGAGACCGGCCGGGCGGTCGAGGGCGCGGACATCCGCTACCTGGAGGTCCGCGGCTGGATCCCTGAGTAGTCGGTGGGCCCCCGACTCGGCCGCACCTGCGCGGGCCGGGAGCGTTCGGTCGGCCGGTGAGCGCAAGGGGAGCCGATCGAGCGCCCGGCCCCCGGTCCGGGGTGTGCGCTTCAACGGCCGGGCCCGGCCAGCCTCCTGACGGACGGACCCACAGCGGTGTCGCCCAGGGTTCGGCGCCCTTCGTGCTCCGCCCACCCCACGGTGGCCCGCCGGTCTTCCGCCGCCCGCGCCACGGCGCCGCGCCGATGAGCCTACGATGTTCACCTGCGGCGGATGTGACCTCAGAAAGCCCATGCCGCACGATGGTTGCTGCCTGCGGTACGGCAGGCGGCAGGGGAGAGCGGAGCGGCTGCGACTGTGCACTTGAAGGACTTCTCCGTGAGCGGGTTCCGCTCGCTGACGCTGCTCAAGAACATCCCCGTCAGCTCGCCGACGATCCTGGCCGGCCACAACGACGGCGGGAAGAGCGCGGTGCTCGCCGCCCTCGCCTTCCTCCTCGGCGGCCATCGTCTGGCCGAACAGGACCGAACCTACGTCACCCCGACCGGAGCCGGCGGCGTCGCCGAGCCGGGACGCTGTGCCTCGACATGGGTCGAAGGCCGCTTCGCCCTGGACGACTTCGAGCAGGAGGCGGGCTTCGCACCGGAGTTGAGGGTACGGCGCCGAGTGGAGGGCGATGCCGCGCCCGTGCTCGAGTACTGGGCCAGGATTCCGGCCGACCCCAGGCTGCGTGACATCCACTCGCTGCTCGTACCCGAGCTCAGGGAGCTGGTTCTCGCCCTCGGACTGCAGGCCGAGGGCAAGGGACTCAAGGCCGACCTGCAGGCGGCGCTGGCCGCACACGCGGCACGCTCCCCGCAGGTCGACCAATGGGCAGCCCTGCCCAAGCAGTTGGCGCGACGGCTGCCGCGGCTGTTGTCATTCAGCGGGAAGGACGAGAGCCCGGAGCGGGCCGTCCACACGGCACTGGCCGGCAGCTACCAGGCCCATCTCGAGGACGACGGGCTGCAGGGCCGCCTGCGTACGATCGAGTCCGAGGTCACCGCGCTGGTCAAGGACGACGCCGCCGACCTGTGCGAACACATCAAGGCACACTGTCCGGATCTCGTGGACGTCTCCGTCGAGCCGGAGGTCTCCTTTTCCCACGGTTTCAAGCAGGCGCATCTGCACATCTCCCGTGCCCGCGGCGAGCGGGTCGATCTGTCCAGGTCCGGACGGGGCAGCAACCGCCGGATCGCCCTGGCGGTCTGGGAGTGGACCAGCAGGCTGCTGGAGGGCCCCCAACCGGACGGGGACGACATGCCGCCCGTCCAGACGATCGTCGTCTACGACGAGCCCGACACCCACCTGGACTACACCCACCAGCGGACCGTGATGGACCTGATCCGCCGCCAGTGCGCGACGGATGCCGTCAACGTCATCGTGGCCACCCACTCGATGAACCTCATCGACGGCGTGGACATCGCCGACGTCGTCCACCTGCGCCTGGAAGCGGGCCGCACCGTCATGGAACGCCTCGCCGAGGACACGCACGAAGGCATCGACCTGCACCTGGGGCAGATCGCCGCCGCGCTGGGCCTGCGCAACTCCGTCCTGCTCCACGAGCGCTGCTTCCTCGCCGTCGAAGGCCCCACGGAGCAGCAGGCGATCCCGGTGCTCTTCCGCCTCGCACAGGGCCTGTCCCTACAGGCGGCGGGTATTGCCCTGTGGGCCTGCAACAACAACGAAGGAGCCCTGCACCTCGCCCGCTACCTCGCCGGCCAGCGCCGCACCGTCATGTTGCTCGTCGATGCCGACAGCCGCAACGTCGCCAAGTTCTTCAGGGACGACCGGATGCGCCAGTTCGGCCTCGATCCCGCGCGGCAGGTCTCGTTCGTCGGCGAGGCGACGGGCTTCAACGAACTCGAGGAGCTCTTCGAGGACGAGCAGTGGGCCCAAGTGGCCAACCGCAAGTGGCCGCGCCCCGACGGCCAGCAGCAGTGGGAGGCCACGGACTTCAAGGCGCACCGTGGCGGCCGGAAATTCAGCAAGGACATTCTTGGCATGATTAAGGATCAGGGCCGCACGAGTCCGGACGGTAAACCCGAAATGGTTTACGAGCTGGCCACGTCCTTGGGCTCCGCCGCAGACGTGCCGTCGCAGTTGAGGGAAGTATTCGCGGCTTTGCGGGCGAGTGCGGGCTGATCATTTCCTGACGGCGCGTCCTGCCGGAGCCGGGCGGTGCGCCGCGCCGCCATCCGGGCCTTGCGTTGTTCACTGGTCGGGGAGGCCCAGGCGTGCCAGCCCGCCTCCTCCACCCACTGCCGTGCGTGGACCCGCTCGTCGATGCCACACCACCGGCACCCGTTCGGAGCAGGGAAACCGCTACGCAAAGAGCCTTGCTCGGAAGTCATCTCTCCCCCTCTCTGTCCTTATTCTTTCCCGCCGCACTGACAATCTCTCGCCCCCGGGCCCACCGCTCACTCCCTTGCCGCCGCCGGTACGGCATCTGACATCCAACGGTTCCCACAGATCACCAATGCGGGCCAGAACACCGAAACCGGCCCGCACCCCACACCCGAACGGTTACGGTCAGCGACCATGCGATTGCTCCACACCTCGGATTGGCATCTCGGGCGCACGTTCTACCGAGAGTCCCTCATCGATGCCCAACGTGCCTTCCTCGACCACCTGCTGACCGTCGCGCGCGAACGGGAGGTGGACGCGGTCCTGGTCGCCGGCGACGTCTACGACCGGGCCATCCCGTCCCTGGACGCCGTCGCCCTCTTCGACCACGCGCTCAACAGCCTGGCCGACCTGCGGGTCCCCGTCGTCATGATCAGCGGCAACCACGACTCGCCCCAGCGCCTCGGCGTCACGTCCCGCCTGATCGAACGGGCCGGCATCCACCTGCGCACCGACCCCGCCACCTGCCACACACCCGCTGTGCTGCACGACGCGCACGGACCGGTCGCGTTCTACGGTCTGCCCTACCTCGAACCGTTCCTGACCCGCGAGGAGATGGCAGCCGACAAGCCCACCCACGAGGCCGTCCTGGACGCGGCGATGGACCGGGTGCGGGCCGACCTCGCCGCCCGCCCGGCGGGCACCCGCTCCGTCGTCCTCGCGCACGCCTTCGTCACCGGGGGCCGCACCAGCGACAGCGAACGCGACATCACCGCCGGCGGGATCCCCACCGTCGGCGCCGCCGTCTTCGAGGGCATCGACTACGTCGCCCTCGGCCACCTCCACCGCCCGCAGAAGGTCACCGACCGCATCCGCTACAGCGGTTCCCCCCTCGCCTACTCCTTCTCCGAGGCCGGCTACGCCAAGACCACCTGGCTCGTCGACCTCGACGCCGACGCCAACCTCACCACCGAGGCCGTCCCCTGCCCTTGCCCCCGGCCCCTGGCCACCCTCACCGGGCACCTCGACGACCTCCTCGACGACCACCAGCACGACCACCTGCACGACGCGTGGCTGCACGTCGTCCTGACCGACCCACAGCGCCCCATCAACGCAATGGACCGCCTACGCACTCGCTTCCCCCACACGGTCCAGCTCACCTTCCTTCCCGAGGACGGCGGCCCCCGCGACAGCGCCACCTACACCGAACGCACCCGGCACCGCACCCCGCTCGAGATCACCGCCGGGTTCGTCGACCACGTCCGGGGCGGCCTCGCTCCCACCCCGGCCGAACACGACCTGCTGCGCCGGGCAGTCGAGTTCGCCCGCCACGACGACACCGAGAAGGAAGCCCGCTGATGCGCCTGCACACCCTCGTCCTGCAGGCCTTCGGCCCCTTCCGTACCCGGCAGAGCATCGACTTCGACACCCTCTCCCAAGGAGGGCTGTTCCTCCTGCACGGCGCCACCGGCGCGGGGAAGTCCACCGTCTTCGACGCCGTCTGCTTCGCCCTCTACGGCAACGTGCCGGGGGAGCGGCACCAGACGGCGCTGCGCAGCCACCACGCCGACCCCGCCACACCCACCCAGGTTGAGCTGGAGTTCAGCATGGCGGGGCGGCGCCTGCGAATCGTGCGAACCCCTCAGCAGGAACGCGCCCGACGCGACGGGAGCGGCACCACGCGTTCCCAGGCCAAGGCCCGGCTGGAGGAACAAGACGGCGACGACAGCCTCGGCCGGCCCCTGTGGAGGCCCGTCACCGCCGCCCACCAGGAGGTCGCCCGCGAGGTCGAAGCCCTGCTGGGCATGAACCGCGAGCAGTTCTGCCAAGTCGTCCTGCTGCCACAGGGCGACTTCGCGAAGTTCCTGCGCGCCAAGGCCGAGGAGCGCGCCACCGTCCTGGGCCGCCTCTTCGGCACCCACCGCTTCCGCACCATCCAACGCTGGCTCACCGACCACGCCAAGGAGAGCGGTCAACACTGCGACGACGCCCGCCGCGCCGTCCTGCGCGACATCGACCGCATCCAGGACACCGCCGGCGCCGCGATCACCGACCCGGTCGAGGAACCAACCCCCACCCAGGACAGCATCGACGCCGCCCACCCCGCCGCACTCGCCTGGGCGCGGGCCGTGCACGACGGCGCCGCCCAGGCCCAGCAGGCCGCCGCCGGCGCACTGCGGGACGCCCAAGCCCACCACCGGATCCAGGAGAGCCACACCGCACAGGTCCGCGTCCTGGCGGAGCGTCAGCTGCGCCACCGCACCACCGCCCAGGCCCTCACGGCCCTGCAGGCGCAGGCACCGGACTTCGAGAGCCTGCAGGCGGACCTGGAACGCGGTCGCAGCGCCGAGCGGGTCCGGCCCCTCGTCCGGGCCCTCGACGACGCGGACCGTGACCACGAACAGGCCCGCGAGGCAGAAGCCCAAGCCAGGACGCGACTGCCCGAACCGCGGCGCGAGGACACTGAGGAGAACCTCACCGCCGCCGAGGACCAGTTGAAGAACGAGCTGGGCCGCCTCGACGCCCTGCGCCACGACGAACGGCGCTTCGACGAACTGGCGGCCTCCCTCGCCACGCTCGAAGCCGAACTCGACGAAGCCCAGACCGACCACGACGAGATCACGGCCTGGCTCGGCCAAGCGGACGCCCGCCGCGCCGAGCACACCGCGCGGATCGAGCGCGCCCACCTGGCTCAGCTCCAGGCAGACAGTCTCGCCGCCACCCTGCCCGCCCTCCAGCAGCAACTCGCGGCGGCCCGCCGCCGCGACGAACTGGCCACCGAGGTGGCCCGGGCCCAGGCCGGCGTCGACGAGCTGACGGACGCCGTCGTGCGCAGCGCCGCGCACGCGCGAGAGATCCGGGACCGGCGCATCGACGGCATGGCCGGCGAACTCGCCGCCCGGCTGCGTCCCCAGGAGCCCTGTCTGGTCTGCGGTTCGCCCGTCCATCCCCGGCCGGCGACGGCTGCCGCCGATCACCCGAGCCGAGCGGACGAGGCCCGCGCGGAGCAGGCATATCAGCAGGCCGACCAGGCCTGCAAGGACGCCGAACAGGACCTGGTGCGGCTCACGGCCGAGGCCGGTGCGGCCGAGGAACTGGCCGACGGGCAGGCCACGGCAGAGCTGCAGCAGCGCCACCTCGCCGCCCAGGAAACCCACAAGGACCTCCTGGCCACCGCCGCCGACGCCGTTCCCGCCACCGAGGAACTGCGCGCCTTCGACGAGACGCACACGACCCGGACAACCGAACTCACCGCCCTGGGCCGCCGCATCGGCGACTACATGGGCCGCCAGGAGACCCAGAACACCGAACAGGAGATCCTGACCCAGCGCCTGGCCGACGCTCTGGCCGGGTCCCCGACGATCGCCGCCCGCAGCGCCGGACTCATCGCCGAGGCCAAGGCGATCGCGGTGGCGCGGGCGGCGATCCAACAGGTCGCGGCGAGCGCGGTGAGCCTGGACCGCGCGCACCGTGCCGCCTCGACCGAGATCACCGCCGCGGGATTCGCCACCGCCGAGGCCGCCCGCCAGGCCATGATCCCCGGCGCCGAACTGGCAGCGATGGAAAGCGAACTGGACGCCTGGCGGACCGCCCAGGCCACCCACGCGGCGACACTCGAGGACCCGGACCTCACACAGGCCGCCGCCACGGAACCAGCCGACGAGCAGGCCGCCGAGGCGGCGCTGACGGCCGCCGCCGACCGCGCGCAAGCGGCGGCGATCGCCGAGAGCGCCAGCCGCGCCCGCAGCGAGGCGCTGGTCTGCCACATCGACGACCTCACCCGGCACATCGCCCGCCTGGCCCCACTGCTGGAGGAGCACCACGTCGCCAAACACCTGGCGGAGCTGGCCGCAGGCACCTCGGGCGACAACCAGTACCGCATGCACCTGGAAGCCTACGTCCTGGCAGCCAGGCTGGAGGAGGTTGCGCGGGCGGCCAACACCCGTCTGGAACGCATGTCCTCCCACCGCTACGCGCTGTCCCACACAGACGCGCGCACCAGTGGACGCGGCCGTTCCGGCCTCGGCCTGGAGATCCTCGACCAGTGGACGGGCCAGACCCGCGACACCACCACCCTGTCCGGCGGCGAGTCCTTCTTCGCCTCGCTCGCGCTGGCCCTGGGCCTGGCGGACGTGGTCGCCCAGGAGGCCGGCGGCAGCCGGCTCGACACCCTGTTCATCGACGAGGGCTTCGGCAGCCTCGACGACGACACCCTCGACGAGGTCCTCGACGTGCTCGACGAACTGCGCTCCTACAGCCGCACCGTCGGGGTGGTCAGCCACGTCGCGGACCTGCGACGGCGCATCCCCAGTCAGATGCAGGTCCGCAAGAGCCAGGACGGCTCGACCGTGAAGGCCATGGCCACGGCCCCGGCCTTCTGACCTTCCTACCTACACGATAGGACGAGGCGAGACCCCCACACCGATCGGGGCGGTCGACGCCTCGTCCCGTCGTCAAGCGGGCCGCCCGCCGTCCCAGCCCGCGAAGGAGAAGCACCGCCGTGGAGACCACCACCGAGGCCGATGTGCCGGCTGCGTTCCGCGCCGACGCCGGGCAGCCGGTCCCGCAGCAGCCGACCGGGGCGCTCAACCCCTTGCCGCTGCACTGGTTCCAGAAGGACGCGGTGGCGGCCGCGGTGAAGGAGGTTCGCGACGGCGGCCGCGCCACCGTCGTGGCCGCGACCGGCTCCGGCAAGACCCTCATCGCGGCCGGCTGCGCCCGGCGTCTGGCGGCGCGGGGGCGGGTGCTGGTGCTGGTGCCGACGATCGAGCTGTTGGAGCAGACCGCCGAGGCGTGGTCGCTGCGGGGCGGTCGCCGCGGGCTGGCGGTGGCGGCGTGCTCGCGCGAGGAGGCGCTGGAGAGCGCGGAGGCGGGCGGGCGGGTGCGTGTGGAGGTGTCGACGCAGGCGCCGCGGATCGCGGACCTGGTCGCCGCCGCGAAGCCCGGCGAGTCGGCGACCGTGTACGCCACCTACGCCAGCCTTGAGCGGATCGTGGCGGCTCACCGCGACTTCGGCCTGCCAATGTGGGACCTGGTGGTGATCGACGAGGCGCACAGGACCGCCGGCTCCGAAGGGAAGGCCTGGGCGGCCGTCCACACCGACGACAAGGTGCCCGCGAAGCGCCGCCTGTACTTCACGGCGACGCCGAAGATCGCCGATGACCGGAAGGCGAAGGACGGCCTGGCCGACCTCACCGCCACCGACGCCGCCGACGGCCAGGCGCTGCCCGCGCTCTGCTCCATGACGGACAGCCGAATCTACGGCGAAACCGTCTTCACCTGGACGCTCGGACAGGGCATCGAGCACGGCTACCTCGCCGACTACCGCGTCCTGGTGCCCGTCGTCACCGACGAGGACCTGCGCGAGCTCCTCAACCTGCCCGCCGTCGCCGACCTGCGCAGCCAGCGCTCCAACGAGGAACTGCTGCGCCTCGCCCTGCAGATCGCGGTGCTGCGCGCCATCGCCGACCTCGGCCTGCGCCGCGTGATCACCTTCCACTCCCGGGTCAGCGCCGCCCGCGAGTTCGCCGACACCCTGCTGGAGACCTCAGAACTGCTGCAGGACGCGGACCGGCCCGAGCGGATCTGGGCGAAGGCGGTCGCCGGAACCGACCGCCTCACGGTCCGCCGCAAGGCCTTCGCCGAGTTCAAGGCCCACACTGGCGACGACGGCGAAGAGTGCGGCATCCTCGCCAACGCCCGACTCCTGTCCGAAGGCATCGACGTCAGAAGCGTGGACTCCGTCGTCTTCAGCGATCCGAAATCGAGCGTCATCGATATCGTCCAGGCCGTCGGCCGCGCGCTGCGCCAGGCATACCGGCAGGGCAAGGTGTCCTGGATCATCATCCCCGTCTACCTGCCCAGCCCCGCCGTCGGCGACGACACCGCCGCCGACCCGGCCGAGGTCCACGACGCCGGGGAGGCGGTGAAGGCGGAGGCCGACGCCGAGATCGAAGCATCGTCGTTCCGCACCATCTGGCGGGTCCTGCGGGCCCTAGCCGCCCACGACGCCCGGGTGGTGGGCCGGATCACCGAGCTGCGCGCCAGCCGCTCCCAGGAGCACACCACCACGGCCAGGGCATCCGAGGGCGAGAGCCCCGGGGCCAGCACCGGCGAGGGAGAGCAGCAGCCCGCCGTTGCGGAGTCGCCGATCGAGTGGCTACGGATCAACGCCAAGCACCACGCGAACGCCATCCTCCAGACGGTGAAGCTGCGGGCGTTCAATCCGCGGGCGGTCGAGTGGCAGCGGATGCACGCGGTCGCGGCGGTCTTCCACCTCCAGCACGGCCACCTCGACCCCACCGACAAGACGAAGCACGCCGAGCTGATCTCCTGGCTCACCCGCCAGCGCCACCTCAACGGGCAGAGCCTGCTCGACCCCGCCCGCGTCAGCGAGCTGGACGCGCTCGGCATGATCTGGTCGAAGAACGCCAACGCCTGGGAGAGGGGCGCCGCGCACGCCGCCGCGTTCCACCGCCGGCACGGCCACCTCGCGATCCCGGCGACCGCGAAGCTGGATGACCACGCCGTGGGTGCGTGGATGCGCCGCCAGCGCAAGGCCGAGAACCTGACCAAGGACCAGGTCGCCAAGCTCGACGGGCTGGACGAGCTGTGGCGCCTGGAGCCGGACTGGAACCGCTCCTACCGGCGCCTGCTCGCCTACCTCGCCGCTGGCGGCACTCTGGCCGGTCCGGCGAATCGCACCGGCGGCGAGGCGGACCCGACCTTCCGCCCCGGCGCCTGGCTGCGCAAGCAGGACAAGGCCCGCACCGAGGGTAAGCTGACCGACCACCAGACCGCGCTCCTAGACGCGCTCACCCGGCACGCCGAGACCGTCGCCGACTGACCCGCCCCGACCAACGCCCGCCCGTCCCGGGCCGCCCAGGCCGGGACGGCCCGCTCCCCGGAAGGAGACGAGTGACCACCACCCAGCGGCGTCGCCTCCTCCTCTTGCTCCGGATGGCCGCGGCCCAGCGCCTCGACCTGCCGGGCGGGCAAGCCTGACCCGCTCTGGGCCGGCCCACCATCCCTTTCACTGTGTGGCCCAGGGTGACCTCCGGCTGGGCCGCGCATGCGGCGTCGAGATAGGCGCGCGCTTCTTCCAGCTGTTTCCTCGTCCGTGCCACCGCGCCCCAGGTCACAGGCTGGCCGTCTCCTCCTGCGCGGTGCTCCCGTCGTCGGCTTCGGGGACGTCTTCGAGGCTCTCTGCGGTGCGGCGGTAGTAGGGGTGGGTGGAGTCCATCCTGCGGGCGAGGTGGAGGGGCGTGGGGGTGCTTTGGCGGACGTCGGAGGTGATGCCCTGGTTGGTTAGGACGGCGGCGACAGCGCCGATGAGGTCGCAGTCGGCGCCGGTGCTCTGGGTGATGACGGTGAACCGGGTGGCGGTGTGGGCGTAGCCGTTCTTGCTCTGGCTGCCGCTGTCGAAGCGTGTCTCGTCTTTCCCGAAGCGGCCGGCGGGGCCGGCGGCCCAGACGCGGGGGACGTTGACGAGCAGGAAGTCGGGGTAAGTAAGGGTGCCGTCGTCGGTGGTGAGCTGGAAGAAGCTGTTGGTGGTGTCGGTGGCGCGCCAGGTGCCGTCGCTGGTGCGCATATGGGCACCGGTGGGGCGGCCGATGCGTTCCAGGTCGCCAATGACGCGGACGGTGGCCAGGGGGCGCTGGGCGCGGGGGAGGCTGTGGCCGGGCAGCCAGGAGGCCGGGCGGGACAGGTTGGAGGGCGGGTTCTGGCCCAGAGCTTCGTCGGTGAGGCCCGCCCAGATGTACTCGGCGCTGTCGCCGTCGACGTAGAGCACCGCAGGGGCTGCTTCGGGCAGTTGCGTGCGGGTGGCGATGAGGGCCTGTTCGACGATGTCCGCGGCGGCGCGGGCCTGGAGGTGCTCGTCCGCGGCGGCACGGTAGCCGGTGACGTCCCAGGCGAGGCCGGCGGCGTGCAGCGCGGTGACGGCCGGGCTGTGGGACAGCCACCGCCCGGCCTGTGGGCTGTAGGCCCAGATCTGCCAGGGGTCGTCCTTCCCGCTGGTGGGGCGCATGGCGGTGAGGGTCGCGGTGATCGGTGCCGGTTCGGTGCTGCGGGGCCGGCCGGGCGTGCGGCGCTGGGCGTGGCGACGGACGTGGATGCCGATGTGCCACCAGTTCTCAAGCGGCAGTTTCCCGAACGCGGCGCCCAGGCGGTGGTCGGTGGCGCCGACACCGCTGAGGATCTCGCGCAGCACGTTCGCGGTCGAGCTGTCCAGGCCGCTCTGACGGGAGGCGACCTTCTTCGCCCGGTACTTCTCGTTGTAGGGCTTGCCCTCCCGGGTGTGGGTGGGGACCGGCGGCGGGGCCTGCTTGATGTACTGGGAGGTCGCCGAGAGGCGCGCCAGAGCCTGCTTTGAGGGCCACTTGCCGTCTTCGGCCTCGGCCTTCTCGCGGTCTTCGACGCTCGGGTACCAGCGGTCGGGGTCCCAGTCGGTCTCGCAGATCGCCGCGACGAGGGTGTCCTCGCGAATGTAGGGGGCGAGCATCTGGGCCAGGTCCCGCTCGCGCTCCGCGCTTGTATGCGGCCCGTGGCCCAGCGCGCCAGCCTTGTCGTGGAGAAAGACGACCTCGATACGCCCGCTGGCCGCGGGCTCGGCGACGCCTTCGACGGCCTTCCAGTCCTCACCGCAGCCCCACTGGGCGGCGATCGCGGCCTTCACCCGGGCGCGGACCTCGTCGGTGCTCCACAGAACGGGGACGAGGAGGGCGCCCACGCCAGCGGCGTCCAGCGCCGCAGGGATCCGCTCCGGCGAGATAGGTCCGCTGACGCGCGAGCCGCTCTCGGTGGGCGGCACCTTGATGCCGGGGACCTCGATGAACACGGGACTGCGGTGGCTGTACTTCTCGCACCGGGTGTCGATGGCCTCCTCGATGCGGCGGAAAAGTTCCATGCCGTGTCCGCGGCCCAGCCCGGGCGTGCGGACGCTGGCGGGGGCGACGGCCCACACCGGCCCCGGGGCGGCATCGGCGAGGGCGCCGGCGGCGAGGTGTTCGGGGAAGGGCGGCACGTTCTTACTCAGGCGGGGCAGGGCGGCCAGGCGGCGGCTGGCGGCGACCGCGGGGACGTTCAGGCGGCGCTTCCACGGCGGGCCGTCGGTGGCCGCGGCAACGACGAGCGGCTGGTCGGGGTTGGCCAGCAGGACGGTGGCGACACCCTTCCAGGAGGTGGCGAGGAGGGTGGTGACGGCGTTGACGGTCAGTGCGTGGCGCCCAGAGTGCCCGCTGGCAGCGGTGCCGATGGTGATCCGGGGCAGCAGGTGGCGCACGATGCCTTTGCGGTCGGGTTCGGCGGGCAGCTCGTGGCCGATCGCGGCCAGGCGGCCGTCGGTGCACAGGGCGAAGCGGACGGGTGTGCCGTTGTTGCGGGGCCACTCGAGGGCGGCGAGTTCCTCGGCCAGGCGCCAGCGGGCGAGTTCGCCCGGCCACCAGCCGCGTGAGCGCCTGCCGGCGCGGGGCGGCTCGGGCAGGACGGCGGGGCGGGGTTCGGCCCGGGCGAGGAGTTCGGCCAGCTGCTCGCCGATGCGCCGGCCGTCAAGGCCGGGGACTACGGCTTCGGCCCAGTAGCTGAACACGTCGCGCCGGTCCTCGGCGCTGATCGGCGCCGCGCACAGCAGTTCGTAGCTGTCGTCGTTCCACTGCCAGCGCGCCCAGGTACCCGCGGCCGCGCGCAGAACGGACTCCAGCGCGCGGTAGGGCGGCTGCACCTCCAGGCCGGAGCCAACGTTGCGCTTGTACTCCTGCGCAAGCTCCCCGGCCAGGTCCAAGACGGGGGCGGCGGGCCGGTAGGCGATCACCTGCCCCAGGTCGGATGGTGCGGTGCGGAACTGCAGCAGGCGGGCCTGCTTGCGGGCGACGCTGTCGAGCGGGCGGCTCATGCGTACTCCCCCAGGTAGGAGTGGAAGCCCGCGCGCAGCGCGGGGAGCAGGTGCTGGGCGTGGGCGTACTCGGCGATTTCCTCGATGGTGTGGCCGTAGCAGGCGCCGAGCTGGGCGAGGTCGCCCGGCGGGGACTGCTCGAGCAGGCCCCGCACCAGGGTGGGCAGGTCGGATCCCCAGGTCGGGTCGTGGAAGGCGCCGTCGATGAAGTGGAGCTCGACGTGGGTCTGCCCGCGGCGTCCGCGGCCGGCCAGCTGGACGCCCTGGCCCAGGAGGGTGGCGACGAGTTCATGCTTCAGCTCGTCGGGCAGGGCGGAGAAGCGCTTGGGCGCATTCAGGTTGAGGCGCAGGTGTGCCTCGGCCGCCGCGCGGGCCCGGGCCAGGACGGCAGCGGGGTCGTCGCCGGGAGCGGTGTCGCGCCAGGCCCGGGCGGCGACGCTGGCGGCCAGCACCGGTGCCTCGTCGGCCGGCATGACCGGCCGCACAGCCATGGCGATCAGGGTGATGGCGGAGACGGCGACGCCCTCGAACACGGTCAGTACGTTCAGGCCCCGTTCGGTGCGCGGCAGAGGCGAGATGAGTACTTCGCCGTCGAGGTCGGCCAGTTCCGAGAAACGGTCGCGGGTGAGCTGGCCGATCGCGTCGCACACCGGCGGCAGGGAGGGGTCGGGGGTGTCCGCGACGGCGACGTAGATCCGCAGCCGCCGTCCGAGGGCGAGCGCAGTGTCGTACAGGGCCTGGGCGAACAGGCGGGCCTGCCGGTAGGAGTTGACGGTGACCAGCGCCCGCGCGCGGTGCCGGGTACGCAGATCCGCGGCCAGCCGGGCCAGGTCGCGGACCAGGCCCGGCGCGTAGCCGGCGGCCAGCGAGACGACCCGCTGGTCTCGTTCGCGGTAGGGCGTGCTGCCGACGGCCAGGCATTTCCCGTCGGCGACGGGAGTGCTGTTGAAGATGCTCAGGCCGCCTTGGAGGGTGTCGGGCATCGCCCAGTCGGGGCGGGCGAGCAGGTGGGTGCGAGCCGCGCCCGGCATGTAACCGGTGGCGGACATGCCCACCACGGTGCGTTGGCGGCCGCTCAGGGCGAGGGAGACGACACTGCCGAGGAACTGCGTCTCGGTGTGGGGGTCGGCGCGTAGCACCTCCATCTTCAAACTCGCATGTCCGCCCGGGTCGTCCAGCCCCTCGAAGCGGAACCCGCCCAGCTGGCGGCCCAGCGGGCCGAACGGGACGACGGTGCCGGCGCCCTGGTGGCCGATCGCGTCGGCGAGTGTGGAGGCCGCGTCGATGCCGTGCCCGGCGAGCTCGCCCGCCCGGTCTGTCAGGTCGAACATCGTGTGGACGATGGCCGTCAGCCACGTCTTCATCATCAGTGCGTGCAGGATGCCCGCGGTGGCCTCGGCGTGCGTGACTACCCCCACCGGCCCCGGGCCGCCGGACCCGCGCTGCGCCGGCACCGCCGATTCGACAGGTGCCCCGTCGCCTCCGCCCTCGGTGGCAGTGCAGGCGGGCAGCGCGGCAGAGATGATCTCCCGCAACTCGTCCTTGAGGGGGGCCAGTTGCCACTCGCCGCCCTCGTCGATGGTGAGCATCCGCTGCAGCACGTCCGGGACGGGCAGCAGTCGATCCGGCAGCACGGCACGGGAGGATCGGTCACCCGGCCGCGTAGCCACGGGCGGGAGTAGGGCTTGCAGGCACTCAGCCTGCTCCGCAGTGGCTGCGGCCTCGGCATCCACTCCGATCAGGTTCTCCAGCAGGTGCCGGTCCCACCGGTGGGGCTGGTACCAGCGCTTGCGGTCCTGCACCACCTGCCGGGCCCGGCGCGGGTCCTGCCCGCGGGCCAGAGCCCGCGCCTGGGCGACCTCGGTGCACACCTCCTCGCCGGCCACCAGGTCGAGCAACTGCTCGGCCAGGAACACCGCCCGGGTCAGCGGTCGGCGCACCGCCACCGCCAGCCGTGGCGGCGCCTGGTGCAGGCTGTCGCGGATCTGCCGCAGCACCGTGTTCGGGCGGGAGCGGGACGCGAGCTCCAGCACGCCGCACTCGTCGAACCCCTTCGACTGGTAGGCGTCGACCTCGTCGACGACCACGTAGGACGCCAGGCGCAGAAGGAACTCCCGCACGCTGATGCTGTTGCGGACCTCCCCGTCGACCTCTACCGGAACCTTGATCATCCCGGACTGGAAGCACGCGTGGGTGGTCACGATGATCCTGGCCGTCGTCGCGGCATCGACGTGGGAGAACTTCCCGCAGGACGACACGTACGGACACAGCGCCCGTTCCGGCTGGCCGAAAGCGTCCGATGCGGTGACCGTGCACGGCTCCCTGCCGCCCTCGAACAGGTCGCGGCCCTCGAGCTGCGCCTGCGCGGCGCACCCGTAGGCGGAGTTGTCGATGAGGAAACCGATGCTCGCCGACGCCTGCGCCAGCGGCACGCCGGTACCCTCCAGCTTCGCGGCGGAGCGCAGCGCGAAGGCATAGCGGCTGTTGGGGGCGATGAACGGCGTGGCCGTCGCCTTGACGCCTGCCGCCCGCAGCTCCTGCTGCAAGGTGGCGGCCTCGTCGTACACATCGCCGTTGTCGCTGACCACCAGCACGGTGGTGCGATCCATGCCTGCCTGCTGGATCGCCAGCCCCCGGCCGAAGACGTTCTTGCCCACGCCCGGAGGCGCGCTCAGCAGGTGCATGCGTCCCGGCGGCAGGACGACAGGCTCCAGGGGGCGCCGTCCGCCCCCGATCGTCCCGCGCAGCAGCAGCGCGATCTGCTTCTCGCGGAAGGCCGGACCCTCCATGTCCTCGTCGGTGTCCCGGCTCTGCCAGCCGAGTTCGTCGGCGTCCACCACCAGGTCCACCGACGGCGCGGTCACGACCCGGGGCGGCCTGTACACCCCCTGCTCGTCCGGGAAGGCGAGCTGGACCCGCCCGCGCGAGGTCGGTGCCGACCAGCCCGATCCGCTGGCGACCCGCAGAGCCCGCCGACGCCCGGTCGCCGTGAGCAAACGGTCGGCGACGTCCGCGGGATCCTGCCCGTGAACGGGCAGCACTTCGAGCGCCCGCCCCCGCTCGCTGTACCAGAGCGCATAGAGGGAGGGCAGCGGGTCGTCCACGTCCGAGGTGTGGAAGACATCATGGACGGCCCGTTCGACATGGTGCAGCAGCGCCTCCCCCCGGTGGCGGATCCCCAGCAGCGCGCCCAGGCGCTGCTTGTCCGCCTCGGGCCACATCTCCCATGCAGCCACGACGCGCGGCGCGTGCCCGCTCAGCAGGACATGGGCGTCCGCGACACGCACCACCTGCTGTCCGTCGCGGAACCGGGCGGGCAGCAGGTGCTCAGCCAGGGCCAGAGCTGCGGCCAGGGCCCTGCTCACGCTCCCTCCACCTCCGCCACCAGATCGGTGTCGGTCAGCACACGGGCGCTGCTGCCCCGCACCGCCCGGCGCAGCAGCGGCAGGTACCCGCGCAGGTGCTCAGGCACCACGAAGCACAGCTCGCCGGGCCCCTCCGGGTCCTCGCGCAGCTTCTGGGCCAGCCCGTACGGGTCGGCCCAGGTCTTGACGTCAACGCGCCACGTCCGGGACCGACCAGGACCGGTGACGTGCAGGTCGTAGGCGTCGCCGAACGGCCACAGCCGCACCTGCGCGCCCGAGGCGACCAGCCGGTCACGCAACTCGACCTCCAGCAGGCCCGGGAGCGTCACCCACAGCCACAGGGCGTAGGGCAGCGCCACGCAGCCCTCCACGGGCACCAGCTCCGGCACAGTGCGCAGTTCGCCGCGCGGGGACAGGCGCCAGCCCTCCGCAGCCGGCTCGGCCCGGTAGCGGGCACCTAACAGGCCGTGGCGCTCGTCCTCGCACTCAAGGTCCACCGCGCCGCCGGGGCGAAAGGTGGCCCGCATCGTCCACTTGCACATCGGGCACGCCGCCCACAGGCCGCCGAACTGCCGTGTCGGGGAGATCTTGTTGTACGCGCCCAGCTCGACCAGCACGGTGTTCCGGGACAGCTCACGCCGTGTCAGGACAGGCGTGCGCACCATCGCCTCCCGGCTCCGGGTGTACACCTCGAAGCCGGCGGCCCTCAGCGCGCGGAAGACCGCGTGCTGGACGGTCTCACCGGAAATTCGCGACAACCCGGTACTCGCTGGCAGCATTCCCACCGCCCGCAGCAGACTGTGTAGATGACGGATGTCGGCACCGATCCCTGGGGCCTGGTGGCCATGCTCGGCAGCTTCCACCGCCAGTCGGTGCAGCACCGAGCTGGGCATGCCGTCGCCATCGAGTAGCCACAGCTCGCCGAGCACTGACCCCTGGGGCCGTCCCGGTAGAAGGTCGGTCACCCGAGTTCCGCGTAGCCGGCCGGTGAACACCGCGTACGACGGCGCCGACGCAAGGACGCCGAAAGAACGTACGTAGCGGCCATAGCACTCCATCAGCAGCTGCATCCGCCCCCGAGCCTCGCCCTCACTGCTGCTCAAGGCCAGTGCCGCGACCACGCAGGCATCGAGCGCCGCGCGCTGATCCTCATCGAGTTCTTGAACGGCCGTCGCCGTCCCGGCCACCGCCGACACTCGGTCCTCCCCACACCACATCGAGCCCATGCCGCAACATCAACCCCTCCACCCTGTGGGAGGGCACGGGAGTTCGGGGCACTTCCCCCGATCCAGTGATCCGGCACCGTTGACCGGCACCGTTCTGATCTCCCGCGGCGCCGCGCCCCGGCTGGAGTTGGCCCCGCACAGCAGTCGGCCCGCGCCCGCTGACCAGGACCTGGGTCGCCCGATCCTGGAATCCCCGCTGGTGCGCGGCGCGATGTGGCTGCGCTGGAGCGGCCACGACGGCATCCGCACCCTCCACCAAGGCGCCGACCTGGCCCGCGGCTGGACCGAGAAGGACGTCTACGGCCTCGACGGCTGGGTCGCCTTGGGGGAGGGGCCGGATCGTCCTCGCCGCCCGCCCCGGCGGTGGCCTGCCGGAGCACGTCGTCCATGCCGAGGCGTGGGAGGCCGACGCGACGCTGCACGCCGCCCTTGCTCAGCACCCCGCCCGTACCCCCTTTACCGAGGACGAGGACGAGGACCAGGAGCACGGGCTGCTCGGCGACGTCCCTCACTGGGTCCGCTGCCGGGCCGCCGGGATGACCCCGGAGAACATCCAGCAAGTCCTGCACCAGGCCCGGAACGACGCCCACGCCACCGCGGCCGACGCCTTGGGCGAGTGGCAGCGCGTACGCGACCACACCACCGATACCCGGGCCGAGCGCTACGACCCCGACCACGACACCGCCCTCCAGCACGCGCTGCGCGGTGAGCGCCACCGCCGCGACGTCGCCGAATACGCCCGCGAGGCCGCCGGCCCCGGCAACTTGACGGACTTCCTGATCACCGCCGAATAGCGGACCTGCCCGACCACCTGGCGGTATCCCTGGCACCGTGTGCGACGGTCAGGATCGGGGGCGAGGAGTGCGGGTGACGGAGCCTGTGGGGAAGTGCTCGGCGCCGAGGACCTCGGTTGCTCCAAGGATACGAATGGCGAGGTCGGGGATGCCGCGAAATTGTGAGATATCCACAGTTCGATGGCTTCCGGAGCATCCAATGGTTAGCGTCTGGATCCGGGGGAATTTGCTGCGGAAGAGCTCTAGATCGTCCTGTCCCGTATAGTTGCCCAGAAAGAGAAATCTGACCTGCGGGGCGATAGGGAAGTCCGCGCCGATCGAGATCCCGGAATCTCCCTGGAGGAAGAGGTATTCGAGATTCGGAAGGGTTGCAGCTTCTGCAAGACCGGCAACAGGGCCACCTATGCTCAGGGAAGTGAGTCGTGGCCAACGAGTGATGCCGTGCAGAGCAAGAGCTGCGCATGCCGTGGGCCCAAGGTACAGCTCGGCCAGATCGGCGCGGACGGGAAGTGCGTCGAGGTCGTGGCCGGACAGCGCCGTGTCGAGGCTCAGACGTTCGAGCCCAGTCAGCCTCTCAAGCCCTTCGACGCCGACTAGATCGCATCTCAACAGATGGAGCCCACTGACGCCAGAGTCGGCGAGGGCTGAAATGTCGATTTCTTCATGGCATTCGAGGAGGGTCAGATCTCGCAGTCCGGTGTAGGGGCGTATGAAGCCCAGACTGCGGAGTGTTGAGTTGTTGTGGAATGCGAGCCATTCGACTTTCCTCGGGTCGATGGAAGCGGTCACTAAGTCGCTGGGAAGATCCCCCCGGATGATGACATGCGGAGGAGTTTTCAACGACTTGAGAGCATCCAGCTGCTCCGCTGAGGTCACGGTCACCAAGCGGGGTTCGGAAATATGTCCGAGGATCTCGCGAGCGTAATCGGCAGCATCGAAACGTCCCCAAGCGAACTGCAACTCCCACTTCACCTGATCTTGTGCGCAGGCGCGGAACTTCTTCATGACGGTCATGGCCGCGTCGCCGCCGATGAGGCCAGCGGTGCGGATCACTGCTTCGGCTTCATCGTCCTCGATACCAACAGGACCTGGGAGGAGGTCGAGAATGACAGGGCCGACCGTGGCGAGTTCCTGCGCCTCCTCAGGACTTCGCGGGGGCAGAAGAGCAGCGGTGTGGCTTTGGACTTCCTCCCGCACGACCGGGTCGAGCTCCGTGGCAACCTCTAGGCATGCGGTGGCCAGCAGGTGGAGGCGAGTGCGGTGGCGAGGGCTACGACTACCTCGAGCGAGCAATCGACGCAGCAACGAGGCACGTTCACGGGGACGAGCATGGCCGACGGCCATGCGCAGGACGTCCTCCCACTGGTCGTCATGCGCGTGGCGTACGAGCAAAGGGAGGTCGTGACTCTCGACGGCCGCTTTGGCACCGAGGTAGTCCTGAAAAGTGCGATGGACGAAGTCGACACTGTCGGCAGTCGGCATGCGCAGCAGGCCACTGCGCCCAAGGAGATGCGCGAGCACAGCAGCCGCGTCACCTTGATCGGAGACCTGGGGCATGGCAGGCAGAGCATCATCGACGAGGGCAAGAGCGGTCTCGTAATCCATCTCGGTCTGCCCGTTGCGAATGAGCCAATAGGCCAGACGTTGCAGGAGCTGAATGCTCTCGTGCTCGGTGACCACGATGCCTTCGGGTGCGTCGATGTCGCGTTCACGGTCTCGGCGGACCAGCAGCACGGATAGCGCGGCCTCGTAGAGCTCCATCCGCCCCTGGGGCAGGTGACCACGCCGGTCACGGTGCAGTGCACACATCAGAGCGCATAGGAGAGGGGTGGTTGCCAGCTGGGACAGGGCACGCTGCGCGCGTACCGTGTCCTTCAGAGCTTCTTCCAACCCGGCCAAGTGAGCGCGCTCCTGGTCGGTTGAAGCACTAGAGGCGGCTGCCGCGTGCCAGCGAGCGACAAAAGCGGCTACGTCTCGGGCACTCATCGGGTGGACCGTCAACTCGGAGAAGCTATAGTCCGCTAACCAGCCCTCGGGCACCGCCGAAGGCCGCGTTGTGGCCATAAGACCCACCTGCGGATAGGCGGCGAGTACCTCACGCAGCCAGGCGCGAGTGTGTGCCCGCCGCTCTTGAGGCACCTCATCCAGGCCATCGACTAGCAGCAGTCCTTTCCCCGATGCCAAGACCCGATCGGCCCAGCCAGGCGGCTGGACTGCATCCAGCGGGCAGCCGACCGCGCCGAGCAGTTCCTGAGGCGCAGGCAGCTTTTGGCCGCGGCGCATCAAGGTGCGCAACGGCAGAACGAACGGTAGACAACCACTGAGGTGAGCCAGCTCCTGGGGAAGCTCATGGCGGGCGACACTCACAGCTAGCCACTGCAGGAGGGTGGTCTTACCGCTGCCCGCCAGCCCGCGAACCAACGTACGGCGCAGGCCGGCAAGAGCCTGCTCGGCCCGCTTCACCTGAACCTCTGCCACCTCTCCCGGACCAGCCAGTCCGGTCGAAGCTCCGACCGATGAGAATGCGGAGAGCTCCAGGCTCAGGTATGCGGCGTCGAGTGGCCAGCAAGCCCGCTCTGGCCCAGACAGATCCAGCCCGACTATGGACAGCTGCCCATGTCGCTCGACCACATACCGCCGATACCGCTCCTCGAATGTCCGGTCGGCGCTCGTACCCGCCACATCATGCGTCTCAGTCACCACCGGCGACGCTGGGAGGGCCTGGCGGCGCAGCTCCAGCAGCGGCGAGGGATCCACGGCGAGTGACCGAGCCAAGGCGACAAGAGTGGCTTCGCTGGGGTGCCTTGGCCCGTTTAGTGCCTGACTGACGGTGGTGTGGCCCAGCCCCGTCCGCCGCTCCAACGCAGCCATCGACAAACGCTGCTCGGTACGCAGTCGTCGCAGACGCTCCTTCAGCTCGACGAGCGCCGACTGACCGAGCTCAACCATTGGCACCGCCTCGCTCACAGCTCTTCCCACGGACCCTTGTACTGACTCGTTCATCTTCGTCCACCTGGACACCGGTGTACGAGAAATAGGACATCTTCCGTTCTGACCTAACTTCTTGACGGGACGGAAGACGAACGATGAGCCCCACCATGACCACGCTTAGCCTGCTCGCCATGGCTTTGCTCGCCGCAGTTCTCCTCTCCGCTCTGGTCGCCGTAGGCGCCGGCCTACTCGCTCGCATGGACGGTGCCAGCCTCCCAGCCGCAGTGCTGCGCGCCGGGGTTGCCTTCGGCGCTAGCCTCACGCTGCTCATTACCCTGTTCACCTTGAGCACCAGCGCGCTGACGAAGTGAGGCAGTGGGACGGCACCACGCCCGGAGCCGCGGGCGGGGTTGGCACCGTGACCGACTGGGCGACCGAGGCCGAGTTCCCGCTGCCGGGCGGCCGGCGAAAGGTGCGTCCGGACGCGGTGTGGCAGGCCCCGGAGGTCGGGGTGCCGGTGCTGATGGTCGAGGTCGACCGCTCCACGATGTCGCCGCAGCGGGTGGCCGCGAAGTTCACCGCCTACCGCGAGCTGTTCCGCACCAAGGTGAAGAGCACCGACCCCGCGCTGGCCGACGACGACCCGGCCGGCCGGATGGTGCACTGGTGGCGCCGGACCTGGCCCGGCCACACCCAGCCTGGCTACCCGCCGGTCGCCCTGGTCGTCACCGACGCCGGACCGGTTGCCCTGGCCAACCGTCAGCAGGCGGTGGCGGACCTGGCGCGCGACGCCTGGGGCGGTGGCTGGTGGACCATCACCCGGTACGACAACGACGGGGACGGCTGGCGCGAGTACGACGACGCGGTGCCGGTCATCATCACCACCCTGGAGCTGCTGGCCGAGCACGGCCCGGTGTGGTGGCGCTACGGTCGCCAAGGCTGGCACTCCCTGCTCGAGGCGTTGGAGAACCCGGACAGCCGTTGCCGTCTTACCGCTGGTCTTTGCTCTGCGAGAGCGTCTCGTGTGTCATCTGCCGCAGTCCGGGCCGTCGGCTGACGGTCGGCAGTTCATCCCGGTCGGAAGCCAGCTCCGCCTCTGCGGCCTGTGCGGCCTGTTCACGCAACTGCGCCAGCTCGGTCTGAGCATCGCTGTCACCGGCTTCGGTTGCCGCTTCGTACAGTGCTTCGGCGTTGGCGGTGTTGCCCGTTCGCGCGCTCAGCCGCGCCAGCCTCGCCAGGGCAGCGGCTTTCCCGCCCGTGGTGGCGATTCGGCGGAGCGCTCGGGCATCGACGACGTGCCCGGTCCACTCCCGCATCTTCGCCAGCACGATCAGGGCAGCGGTGTCACTCTCGTTGGCGACGAGCCGGTACAACGCCTCCGCCTCCGCTGTGTCCCTGACTCCCACATGCATCTTCGCCAGCTCGGCCAGCAGCGTGGTCTCGTCGCCCGCAGTTTCCGACTCCCGCAGGGGTTGGGCACCTTCCCCTGCCTTCCCGCGTAGCCTCATCAGCGCCACCGAGGCTCCGCTGTCGCCGCCTTCGAGCGCGGCTGTGTACAGTGCCTCGGCGCCAGCCATGTCCCCGGCCCGTGCGCACAGCCTGGCCAAGGTAGCCAGTGCACTGGCGCGGCCCGTTTCGACGGCCACGCGGTACAGCCACTGAGGGTTGTCGAGGGAGTGGGCCAGCTCGGCCAGCTTGCGCGCTCCCTGCTCGTCCGCCGCCGAGCCCTTAGAACGGACGGGAGTGGTGCGCAGCAGTAGGCTGATCTGCTGGACATCACGAGCACGCTGGGGGGCGGTGCGCCTGCTCAGCTGGCGGGCACCGCTGGACCCGAGAGAGGACTGACCGAACAGCATGTCGAAGTCGCCGGAGTCCTGGTCGTCAGTCACGTCGGTCACGCCCCTCTCGCTTCTTCTTCTCCTCGACGCGCCACCGGTAGATCAGTCCCTCGATCGCCCGCGCGCTCGAGGCGCCCAGAAGCTCGCGGATCTCTTCCTGTGAGTAGCCTTCGAGGGTCAGCACCACAGCGTCCCTCGTCTGCTTGTTCTTGATCTGTTCGAGGCCGGCGATCACCTCCAGGTTGCCGAGCACCTCGTCAGCGACGCTCAGGGCGCTGACCGGTTCCCGATAGACAGCCTTCTGCCTCCGCAGCGCCCGCGCCTGCCGTTCCTCGTTGGCCCGCCAGCTGCGGAACTCGTTGGGGAAGTCGTAGACGCACGCGCCCATGAAGTAGGTGGTGATGCTGGCGCCGCCCTCGAATCGCCAGCCGCCTTCGACTAACGCCCGCCGGCGGAACCGGGGCAGGGCCTTGGCGACGATCATGGTGGCCAACTGGTCCCGGAGTTCGCCGTCACGGTGCAGTTCCTCCAGCTCGAATTCGTTCGGCTTGAGGCCGAAACCGCGCTCGGCGACGAGCTTGAAGACGTATCCGGAGTGCATCCATGCCCGCAGCACGGCGACCCCGTACCGGACCAGCTCGGTGACGAACCTGTCGTACTCCGTGCCCTCGAAGCCCTTGTCGGCCAACAGCCGGACGAGGTGTGCATCCGCCATCCGGCGGTCGATGTTCTCCCGCAGGCAGAGCGATTCGTGGTCGAGCCGGGATTCCTCGGCCAGGAAGACCTCTGCTGGCACCGGTGCGTCCAGCGCCAGCACCGTTGGGTCGAGGCCGACTCGGCCCGGCCGACCTGAAGGTTGTAGATCCCGGGCGTGCACGTGCACGGGCGCGACCTGCCCGCCCGCCGCATCGCCCTGCATCGCCTCCCCTTTCCGGTCGTTTGGCCTCTTCTACGTGGCGCCCTTGCGGGCATCCCACGGACTTTCTCGAGATTCTTCCGAGGGCCTGTGGTCGGATGTCGCCCGTGGGGTTCCGGGGACAGCACGACATACCAACTGGCGTCTGAAACACAGCCAGCAAGCCGGAGAAGCGCATGAGTTTGCCCACCCAGAACCCGCCCGAGCCGGAGCCCGCCCCGCTCCTGACAGTGCGCACCGCCATCATCCTCCTCGCGGGAGCCTTCATCGGGGTGATCGCCGGCGGTCTGACTTACTTGAGCGGAGGCCCGGCCGCCGGCGCCGTCCTGGCGGGCCTGACAGGCTGCGGAGTCAGCATCCCAGCCCTCCACATTCTGATCCGCTGAACCGCCAAGAGCCCTCCACGCCGATGAGGAACTAGGCGTCCACCGCCTCCTCGAACGCCGTGCTGCGGCTGTGCTGGTGTGCTGGGGTTCGATCGGTGGGAGGGCTGGCTCCATGCTGGAGCTGACCGTGAAGGCCGGCCCCGATCGGCTGGGGTGCCCGCGGTGCGTCAGCGGCCGGGAGGCGGAGGAGCTGGGGCCCGTTGGTATTACCGATCCTGACCGAGCGCGAGCTGGTGGCCGCGCTGGTCTGCGCTCCGGGCGATCCGTGGTGGGAGGTGCGAGTGCCCCACGCGAAGCTCTACCCGGCGAAGGACCGCGCCACGTCAGCGCCAGCCACCGGTGAGGCTGCCACGCCGCTATCCCTGCTGATGACGGCATGCCGAGGGCGCCGGCCCTAAAGG
>NZ_JBHXKE010000047.1:5870-43276 GCF_042722765.1 Kitasatospora sp. NPDC058406 | reverse complement strand
AACGCCTGCGTGGACGAGTTCAAGGAGAACGAGGACCTGCCGAACACCACCAACCCGGACGACTGGGCCCGGATCTCCGGCAAGAAGGGCGAGCGGATCGTCTTCATCCGGACCCTGGTCACCGGGAAGCAGGGTGCCGAGTCCGGCCGCTCGATCGACACTGTCGCCAACACCGGGCAGTACCTGTGAGCCGGGCGATCCGCCCCCTGGAGAACGGCGGATTCGCTCCCCCCACCCACCACTCCGTATTCGCCGGCGGACCACTACTCCCCATTTCCTCACCGAAGAGCCGAATACTCAATGGTCACCACGGAAGTCCGCTTTCTCTTGAATGTCCGACTCTGTCGGGTATTCTTCACAACAAGGCCGATGACAGCGGAACGCCGGGGTGTGAAGGACCGCCGAGACCGCGATAAGCCATCCGCCCGCACGGCCGGGCCCTCTCAGGGCCGGGCGCCTCCCCGAATCCCGCGGAGCCCGTACATGCGCGTATCCGACACCTCCCCCACCCTGCGGCCGGCCGCCTACCTGTGCAGCCCCCCACAGAATCCGAGGACGGCGACCGGTGACCGTGAAGCGCTCAAGCACTTCGCCGCCCGGCTCGGCCTGCCCGCTCCGGTGTTCTACCTCGACGACGTCCACCCGTCCTCCTGGGGCCACCGGTCCCGGCCCCAGTTCGAGACGCTCGTGCGCGCGGTGATCGACGGCTCGCACCGGCTCCTGCTGATACCGGGCCCCTGGGTCTTCTCCGGCGACGAGGGCCGTGTCCGCCTGTCGCTCCGTGTCCTCACCGCGGCCGGCTGCACCCGGGTCCTGGCACTCCCGAAGCAGCCCGCCCCTGCCCCGCGGGAGCACCCGGCGGCGGCCGGCGCGCGTCCCGGACAGGTGCCGGGCCAGCGAAGGCCTCCCGCCTGACCGGGCCCGACGAGTCCCGGACCGCAACGGGCGCCCGGTGGTCGTCAGGACCACCGGGCGCCCGGCCGGACGCCCGGCGCCGTCCGCCGCGCGCCGGGTGTCAGGGGTGCGGGGCCTGGTCGTGGACCCAGGCGGCCACCTGGGCACGGCGGGTGAGGCCCAGCTTGAGCAGAATCCGCTGCACGTGACCCTGTGCGGTCCGCGGCGAGATCACGAGCCGAGCGGCGATCTGCTTGTCCGACAGCCCCTCCCGGAGCAGATCCGCGACCTGCTGCTCCCGGGCGGTGAGGAGCGGACGGACGGCCTTCTGCACGGGCTCGGCGAGCACACGGTCGTCCAACAGGGCCAGGGCGAGGGACTGCTGGACGGTCGAGGTCTCGCCCCTTCGGACGTGCGCCTCGAACGCGGCATCACCCAGCGCCGTCCGCAGCTCGCGCTCGCACGCCAGGTGGTGGACGGCCAGCTGCCCCACACCGGAGATGACGGTACCGGTCCACCGCCACAGGCTGCGGGCCGCGCCCAGGTGTTCGGCCGCCTCCTGGCCGTGACCCTGCCGTGCCCTCGCCCAGGCCATCGTCTCCAGGCACCGGGCCACCAGCAGCCGGTCGTGCCCGGGCAGGGCCGCGCGGAGGCTCTCGCGCAGCACGGCGACGGCCTGCTCGGCGTCCCGGGCCAACCAGTGCCGCAGGGCCAGGGCCCACAGGGCGTGGGGACGGGCCCACCGGAGGTCGTGGGTGTCGCACCGGTCCAGGCACTCCTGGGCGAGAGCGGCCGCCCGCCGGTCGCCGGCGAGGCAGGAGGCGACGGCGAGGACATGGAGGGCGGTCCAGTACTCCCCGGGATCACCGAGGGCCTCGGAGCGGACGAGCGCGTCCTCCAGGAGCTCGACGGCCCGCACCGGGTCGCCCCGGAACAGCGCGCCGAGCCCGGCCAGCCGGCCCGCCGCGGCGATGGTGCCGGGGTCGTCCATGGCCCGGGCCAGCTCGCCGCACTCGTCGGCCCGGACCTCGCCGCCGGCCGCGTCGCCGGTGAAGAGCGCCAGCAAGCCGTCCGTCCAGAGGGCCTTCGCCCTGACCGGGCTCGGCTCGGTGTCCAGTGCGAGCAGCTGCGCGAGCCAGCCGCGGTCCTCCTCCAGGTCGCCGATGCCCACCCCGTGACTGCGGACCGAGGTGATGATCTCCATTCCTCTGCGGGCCTCCCCCGGCTCGTCCAGGCAGGACCGCAGCGCGTCGCGGATGTTGGGCTGCTCACGTCGCAGCCGGGCCAGCCAGGCGGGCTGCTTCGCGGTGAACCGTTCGGCCTCCGCGCGCCGGACGAGGGCGTGGTAGTGGTCCCGGTGCCGCCGCACCACGTCCCGTTGTCCTCCGTGCTCGGGCAGCCGGAGCTGTCCGTACTGCCGCACGATGCCCGGCATCCGGTAGAAGACCTGGTGCTCCTGTTCCTCGCGGACGAGCACGGACTTGTCGACCAGACCCGCCACCACGTCGAGCACGGCCGAGCGCGGCAGCGACTCGTCCGTGCAGACCGCCTCGACCGCGGCAAGGTCGAAACCGGCGGCGAAGACCGACGCCCGTGCCCAGAGCCGCCGTTCCTGCTCGCCGCAGAGGTCGTAGCTCCGGTCGACGGCCGCCCGCAGGGTCCGCAGGCGCGGCGGCGCGGACCGGCTCCCGCCCGTGAGCAGGCCGAAGCTGTCGTCGAGGCGGTCGAGGATCTGGTCGCAGGCGAGGACCCGCAGACGGGCGGCGGCGAGTTCGATCGCCAGCGGAACGCCTTCCAGGCGGTGGCAGATCTCGGCAGCGGCCCGGGCTTCGGCGGGCGACGGGTCGAAGGCGCCGAGGACGGAGACGGCACGGTCGGTGAACAACCGCAGCGCGTCGTTACGCGTCACCGGCGCCGTCGCCCCGTGGGGAGGGAGGCCCGGTCCGGGTGCGGGGAGCGGCGGGACCACGAGCAGTTGCTCGCCGTCCACGCCGAGCGCCTGCCGACTGGTGACGATCACCCTCAGGTGGGGGGCGGCCTCCAGGAGGGCACCGGCGAGGACCGCCGCGGCGTGCAGGAGGTGCTCGCAGTTGTCGAGCACGACCAGCGTCCGGCGTTCCCGAAGGTGTGCCGTCAACGCCGCGATCGGCCGTTGGCCGGGGGCGGGACACAGCCCGAAAACGGCCAGGGCGGCGGTGACGGCGCCGCCCCCCGTCTCGAAGGCCGCCAGGTCGATCAGCCAGGTGCCGGCCGAGAACGAGCGCCGGAGTGTGTGGGCGAGGTGCACGGCGAGGCGGGACTTGCCGATACCGGCGGGGCCGGTCATGGTCAGCAGTCTGCTCCTGCCGACCAGGTGTCGTGCGAGTGCGAGCTCCTGCCGCCGTCCGATGAAGCTGGTCGTATCCGCGGGGAGGTTCCCGTGTCCCGTACGCACTGCCGTCCTGCCTCTGTTCTCTGGTTCGGGGTGCTGCGTCCGACCCGTTCCGCCTGCGTCCACCGGCACGTTCCGGACCGGTGGACCGGCGCTCCCGCGAGGAGCGGGGACCGTCCGCGGATAGCGCGGTTCGGCCTCCGAGGGCGAGCCGGAGAAGGCCCGGTCCGGCTCCGCCGGAACGCCTGAGCCGGTATGCGAATCTCGATGTTGCGCCCGGTCGAAATGCGCGCGGATTTCTCCCGGGGAATCCCCCGACCGCCAACGAGTTCCCGCCCGGACCGTGTGCCATATGAGATCTCCACCGCGACACGATCGTCAAGTCGGACCCGCGACCGCCGATCGGGCATGACGGATCGTCACCATGCGTGCCCGGAATGCCGCTTCAAGGGTAAATCGTTTCGGCGGGAGGCAACGGACGCAGGTAATGAGACAGGTAAACGTACGTGTGCGGGCCCGGCGTCCACCGGGCCAGAATGAGCCCTGGATCGGCCGGCGAACCCGCCGGTCGGACTCGCGAGAATTTCGACACGCCCCCTTAACACCGCGCTTGTGGCGTCACATTGACGATTCACCGGGCGCGCCGGGGCGATCGCCTTTCGCGGACGACCGACACCGGGTCATGCCGATCACCGCCCGGCCGAGGCGCACCCTGCGCCGGCCCGAATTCCTGGAGATGTCCGCGTGACACGCAGAACCGCCCGCACAGTCGTCAAGATCGCAACCGTCCTGTCCCTGACGCTCGGCGCCGGGCTCGCCGCCGGCCAGCCGGCCTTCGCGTACTGCCCGGAGTGCTCGCACCCGGGCCAGTTCCACGACGTTCCCGAGGAGCAGAAGCCGCGCACGACCGGCGAGAAGGTCCGCGAAGGCGTCGGGATCGCCCTCGGGGTGCTCGGCGGCCTCACGATCACTCCGGAGTTCGGCGGCGTCGAGGGCGTCGGGGTCGGTGAGGCCGGCGCCCGGGGCGGCGACGGGACCGGGGGTGAGCGCGGCGGCCCGTCACGGTCCGGCGGCACCCGCGACGAGAGCCCCCAACGCCCGGCGGAGCCGGACGGGGCGCAGAAGCCGTCCTCCGGCACCGGAGCGGGCAAGCCGGAAGCCGGCCGGCCGGACCAGAAGTTCGTGGAGACCGACCGCGGCCCGGGCTACAAGATCGTCACGGAGGGCGACAGCGCGTCCGGCGGGGCCGAGAAGGTGCCGGAGTCCGGGTTCGAGCTCGACTTCCAGACCCTCGACCTGAACTCCCAGAAGGCCGCCGACGACGTGACCCGGATCAGGACCGGCCGGACGAAGCTGGCCGAGGACGACCCGAACTACGACTCGGACAGTGACGACTTCGACGAGGCCTACCGCAGCAGGATCCCCAAGCCCACCTCGCAGTCCGAGGTGGCGAAGGCCGTGGCCTCGGGGGCGGACCGGACCGTGGTCCTGTGGCGGGGCACCGGGTTGAAGACAGCCGAGAGCATGGCCAAGCAGGGATCCGTGTCCGGGGACCCGGCCTCGGCCGCCACGGCCAGGCCGTCCGCCGCGACCGCCGCCCAGCAGGTCGGGAAGGGCGGGGTGCTCCCCGAGTTCACCACGGACCCCGGTGTCGCCGAAGGCTTCAGCCACAAGAACGCCCTGGTGGTGGTCGAGATATCGGCCAAGTACCTCGGCAAGGGGAGCAGTTCGGAGTCCGGCTGGGTGGCCGGCCGGACCGCCCCGGCGAAGGTCCGGGTGATCGTGGACCGTACGGGCGGCTCCGGTGGCACCGGCGGCCCCAACGCCTCCTGATCCCGCTCCGCCCCGCGGTGCCCGGGCACCGCGGGGCGTCACTCGGCGGGGACGGTGCCGGGCCGGTCCACCACCTCCTCGACCACGGTCGGACTCCATGACGCAACCTCAGCAACTGTGCACTCGAACACTTCCCGTATCCCGCCTCCCTGAACAAGAGTGCGGAGCGACCACCAGAGCTCGGCGCGTTACCGAGCCGTGATCCGGGCGCACGGTCCGGCGGACCGACAGCCCGGCCCTACCGATCGTCAGTTGCCACACCCTGCGTGGGATCCAGGGCACAGACGGGCGAGGAACCGGGACCGGCGGAAACTACGGCCGGGTAGGACTTGACGCCCCACCCTGCCAACTGAAAGCTTCATAGTCGAAAGTGCTTGAAATGCTCATAGTTGCAGCAACTCCAAGCACATTTCCTGCTCTTAAGCAGCACGAGCAACCTGCAGCGCTGCAGGTTCTCGACAGGGAGAGCGGGGCGAGATCGTCGGCCGGAACGCCCCCCGCGGTCCGGTGCCCGGCGCGCGAGCCCCGCGCACTCCCTCGCCGCCGGCGCGGTTCGCGCCTCCCGGTCGCCCGTTCGTCGGGCGGCTTCTTGACCTTCCCCCCCACAGAAGGAGTCAGCCATGCGCTGGTCCTGCCGGCGAGGCCGAGGCCTCGTCGTACTCGCCACAGCCGCCGTTGCCCTCCCACTCACGGCGACGCTCTCCCCCGCCGCCGCCGACACGCCCGCACCGGCCCCGGTTGCGGCCCCCGCCCCCGTTGCGGCCGTGGTGCCGCAGCCCGTCTCACAACAGGCACTGCCCGGGGGCGAGTTCACCCTCACCGCCAAGACCCGGATCGCCGTCCTCTCCAAGGACTCGGCGGCAGTGGGCGTCGGCACCTACCTGTCCAAGCTCCTCGCTCCCGCGACGGGCTTCGACCTCCAGGTGGTGAGGACGACCAAGGCGCCGGACAGGGCTGTCGTCCTGGACCCCAACGGCCCCAAGGAGCTGGGCGCCGAGGGGTACACGATCTCGTCCGACAAGAACGGCGTGCTCATCACGGCGCACGGCGCGCAGGGCCTGTTCCGGGGCGTACAGACCCTTCGCCAACTGCTCCCCGCCGCGGTCGAGTCCCGCACCAGGCAGTCCCGGGCCTGGACCGTCTCCCCGGTGAAGATCAACGACGCGCCGCGCTACGAGTACCGCGGCGTGATGCTGGACGTCGCCCGCCGCTTCTTCCCCGTCGAGCAGGTCAAGCGCTACATCGACGAGGCCGCGGCATACAAGATCAACAAGTTGCAGCTGCACCTCACCGACGACCAGGGCTGGCGCATCGCCATCGACGCCCTGCCGAACCTCACCAAGGTCGGGGCGAGCACGCAGAGCGGCTTCACCGGCGGCACCGACTGGTACTACACCGCGGCGGACTACAAGGAGATCGTCTCCTACGCAGCCTCCCGCTTCATGACCGTGGTGCCCGAGATCGACGGCCCCGGCCACACCTGGGCCGCCCAGACCTCGGTGCCCGAACTCCGCTGTGACGACAAGTACGCGCAGCCCTACTCCGGCTTCGACATCAAGATCAGTCTCTTCTGTCTGGGCGAGCAGAAACAGAAGGACGCGACGAAGAACTTCCTGCAGACCGTCGTCAAGGCCGTGGCCGAGCTGACTCCCGGCCCCTACATCCACCTCGGTGGTGACGAGGTCCCCGAGGCCACCACCTCTGAGCAGTACGACTCCTACGTCAAGACGGTCTCCGACGCGACCACCGCGCAGAAGAAGACCGTGATGGGCTGGCACCAGCTCGGCCAGTCCTCCCTCCCCGCCGGCAGCCTCCTCCAGTACTGGGGCGAGGACAGCGACCGGGAGACCATCGGCACGGCGAAGGAGGCGTTGGGCATCCGCCACCTCCGTGCCGGAGCCGCCCAGGACGTCAAGTTCATCATGTCGCCGTCCGACCACGCCTACCTGGACATGAAGTACGACGTCTCCACCCCGTACGGCCTGAGCTGGTCCGGATACGTGCCGGTGCAGCGCTCCTACGAGTGGGACCCGGAGACCGTCACCGGCAAGCTCGACGGCACCGGCTCCATCGTCCCGGCCAACAAGATCGCCGGCGTCGAGGCCGCCCTGTGGGCCGACCGCGCCTACGAGGGCAGCGGCTCGCTGCCGACCCCGAGCACCAGGTGGCCCGAGCCCCGGGACTACGCCGACTTCATGAGCTTCCCCCGACTGCCCGCCATCGCCGAGGTCGGCTGGAGCCCCCAGTCCGCCCGGGACTGGAACGGCTTCCGCCAGCGCCTGGGCCTGCACGGCCCGCGTTGGACCGCCGCCGGCATCGGGTTCTACCCGGCCCCCGACGTCGCCTGGGCCGGCACGGCCGGCAGCGGCCTGGAGGGTGTCCACACCCTCACCACCGGCGGCAAGGCCCTGAACGTCCCCGGTTCCTCCACGGCTTCCGGCACCCAGCTCACCACCGCGACCGCGAACGGCGGTTCCGACCAGAAGTGGTCGTTCACCCGCTACAGCGACGGGACCTACGCGCTCGTCAACCAGGCCTCCGGGCTCTGCGCCGACGTGAACCGCGGATTCACCAGCGCCGGCGCGAAGATCATCCAGTGGACCTGCACCGGCAACCCCAACCAGCGCTGGATCGTCACCCCGGTGAACGGCGGCCACACCATCACCTCGGCCAAGACCAAACTCCTGCTCACCTCCGCCTCGACCGCCGACGGCGCCCTGATCACCCAGCGAGCCGCCTCGGGCACCGCCCTCCAGAAGTGGACCGTCGGGTGACCCGGTAGCGGCGAGCGTCCGTACCACCTGCCGAGGTACGGACCGGCCCGCACCTCGGAAACCTGCCGGTAACGGTCCGGCAACAGAGCGGGACGGAGAGCCCCACCCGCGACTCCTCCTCAGGAAGGCCAAGAACGGTCTTCCTGAGGAGGCCTTTTGCGTTCGAGGGACATCCCGTGGCCCCGGACAGGACACCGGGCTCTCACCCGACATCGATCGAACCGGGCGATGGCCCCTCCGCGATACGAGGTACCCCGCAGAGCGTGACCCGACCGGCACCCTGTAGGACTCTCAGTGAGGAGTATTCATCCATGCCAGGAAGGATCGCCGCCCCGGCACCGGACGAGGGCCGCGGCCCTCGGCACGGGGCACCCACCGGACGCACCACCCCCGGCCGCGCGTTCACCTCGCTCGTGGCCGCGCTCGCCCTTCTGGCGGGTTCCGCCGCCCTGTTCCCCGCGCTGTCGGCGGCGGCGCCCGCGGCGGATCCCGCCCAGGCCCCGTACGACCTCGCCCATGACGCACCGGTGCTGATCGTGCTCGGCCAGAGCAACGCGGGCGGGTGGGTGGCACCGATCACGGACGCCGCCGACGTGACGCAGTGCCGGTCCCTGAGCCACGTCCGGGGACTGAACCGGACGAACAACCAGCAGGCCGGAATGACACAGGCCACCTGGTCGCCGTACACCTGCTCCGGCAGCAACCTCGGCGAGGAGCACAACCACGGCCTCAACTACAGCGTCGCGTCGGCGACCGCGCTGCGCTGGGAGCGGGCCGTCAAGGCGGGCGCGGCCCTGCCCGACCTCCACGTGATCCACCTGGCCTGGGGCAGCCAGGGCGTCCAGGGCAACGAGCCGACGAGGAACAAGTGGTGGCCGGACCGCAACCCGGCCGACGCCGAGAGCCTGTTCCCGCGGGCGGTGAACACGATCGCCAACGGCCTGCGGGCCCTGCGGGAGGCGGGCAGGCAGCCGCGCGTCGTCGGTATCCACTGGAACCAGTGGGAGGCCGAGGCGGCGAACACCGCGACGGTCGGCGCCGGACAGGTCCGGCAGGCACTCCTCGACGTCCTGGAGCCGCTGCGAACCATCACCGGCGCCCCCACGGCCCCGGTCTTCCTCTACCGTCCGCGCGCGGGCATCTACGACGCGACGCGGACGCGGTACGTCACGGAGGCAGTGACCGCCATAGCCGGCGGGCCCGCGCCCAACCCGTACCGGTTGCTCGACGCCGCGGACGCCACCTCGGCGACGGGCACGCCCCTCTACCGGCCCACCGAACCGCCCAACTTCGGGATCTTCGGCGACGGTGTCCACTACACCCGCGCCGTGCAGGAGTGGTACACGGAGCAGCAGTGGAAGACCGTCTTCACCGACCGGCAGTACGGCACACCGGTGAGGGCCACCGTCAACGCGGCGCTGGGCAAGCCCGCCACCCAGTCCTCCACCAACCGCGTGGGCGTGGAAGAGGCCGGGAACGCGGTGGACGGCAACACCAGCGGCGTCTACGCACAGGCGACCCCCAGTTACACCAAGAACGAGGCGCAGGCGTGGTGGCAGGTCGACCTCGGTGCGAAGCAGCCGATCCGGTCGGTGGAACTGTTCAACCGCACGGACTGGAGTTTCGAGCGTCTCACCGACTTCGACGTCATCGTGTCGGCCACCGACCTCACCGGCCGCAGCTGGGCGGACATCCAGGCCGACCCGGCGGTGAGGAAGACCCGGATCAAGGGCACCGCGCCGACGAAGCTGACCGTCGCCGTGGGCGCCGACGGACGCTACGTCCGCATCCAGCTCGCCGGGACCGACCACCTCACCCTGCCCGAGGTCCAGGTCAACGTCCCGGTCGCGACGGTGCCGGGCGGGTACCGCACGGTGACCCTCGCCGGGACGAGCCACGTCATCGACGTGCGCGCGGGCAGCGTCGCCGACCACGCCCAGATCATCCGCTACCCGAACGTCGGCAGCTCGAACCAGCGCTTCGCGTTCAGGCCGCTGGCGGACGGCCACGTGCGCATCGTCAACGAGAGGAGCGGAAAGGACCTGACCGTCGACAACGCGTCCCGGGCCGCCGGAGCGAAGATCGTCCAGCGTACCTACACCACCGGCGGCCCCACCGACGACGAGTGGCGTCCGGAGGACGCCGGCAACGGACGTGTGCGCCTGGCCAACCGCCACAGCGGCCTCTACCTCACCGCGGGCGCCACCGAGACCGCCCAGTTCGAACAGCACCCCTACCACGGCAACGACCTTCAGGTCTTCGTCATCGGCTGACGCACTGCCGGATCCGCTGCGCAAGGCCGCCGGCGGCAAGCGGTCCGCGGCCGGCCACCCGCCGTCCGGCCGATCGCGAGGACCGCTGCCGTAGGTCGACCGGCCGGCGGCAGGAGTCCTGGAGCGCGGCGCTGCGGTCGGGAGCCTTCCTTTCCTGGAACCAGACATCCCTTCAATGTGCGCCGTCACCGGGAAGCGCGACACCTCGTCGCGTCACCTCGGAAGCCGCACTGCGCTTGAACTTCCATGGGGAAAGTACCCATTTCAAGATTCTTCGGTCCGGGATCTAGACAAGGCCGAATGTCATCCTCGTTAATTCATCCCATGTCCCACTGTCATGGTGGGACATGGGATCGATCGCGCGGGGTCCTGCGTTCGGCAGCCCCGACCTCGTCGACCCCGCGCGGCAACAGGCCTACACGGTCCGGGCGCAGCCCCGGCCGCGCGGCCGCCCCTTGATTCGGGGGTGGCGGATCTCGCCTCGCCGCCTCCGGCGCGCCACCGGGCCGCCCCACCCACACCGGCCCGGTGGCCTCGCCCCCATCGTTCGACATCGGAGTCGACCCATGTCCCTGCCCGACCTTCCCCTCAACCGTCGTCACTTCCTCACCGCCGCCGCTCTGGTGGCCGGCGCCACGGCCGTGCCCTCCTCCGTCCTCGCCCCCCGGGCCGCCGCTGCCGTGCCGCCCCAGGTCACCCTGCCCGATCGCGGCATCTGGGACGGCGCCGCAGCGTCGGCCTGGACCGACGGCTTCCTGAGCGGCAACGGCGAGTACGGGGCCGTCTACTACGGGGCGCCCGCCCTGGAGAAGATGGTCCTCAACTACCACCGGCTGGTGCTGCCCAACGGCACCCGGGACGTCATGCCGCCGGTGATCTCCGGCCGGCTCGAAGCGGCCCGGGACAAGGCGCTGGCCGGCGACTACGCGGGAGCCTCGTCGACCTTCGCGAACGGCTGGAGGCTGCGTTGGACGCAGGCCTTCCACCCCGGTTACGAGCTACGGCTGAACACGCCGGGCATGACCACGGTCAACGACTTCGCCCGCATCACCGACTTCCGGACCGGCGAGGTCACCCACACCTGGGCCGACGGCTACGGCACCTGGAAGCGGCGCGTCTTCGTCTCCCGCGCCGACCGGGTCATCGTCCACGAGCTGCTGCCGGCCGCCGGCCGTACCGTCGACACCACCCTCAGCGTCAGCACCGCCCTTGAGGACGTGCCGGCCAGTGTCTCCTTCGCCACCACCGCCACGGTCACGAACGGCGAGGGCCATCTCAACCTGCGCGGCACCTACCCGTCCGGCGGCGCCTACGGTTACGAGGGTGTCACCCGGGTCGTCGTCTCCGGCAGCAACGCCTCGGTCACCGCCGACGGGCAGACCCTGGTGGTCGCGAAGGCCACCAAGGTGCTGCTGCTGACCAAACTCGGCCGGTACGAGACGTCCACCGGCTGGAACTCCCGGCCCCTGCAGACGGCCCTGGCGGGACTGACGGCCGACTACGCCGCCTTGCTGGGCCGACACGCCCCGAGGCACCAGGTCATGTACGACCGCTCCGCCATCGACCTGAACGTCTCGGCCGCCGACCGCCGGCTGACCACCAGCGACCTGATCGCCCGCCAGAACACCAACACCTCGGCCGTCGACGTCGCGCTGCTGGAGCGGATGTACGACTCCGGCCGCTACCTGTTCATCAGCTCCAGCGGCGTCCTCCCGCCGCGCCTGACCGGAATCTGGAACGGTACCTGGAGAAGCGACTGGGCCGACGACTTCACCACCGACGCCAACATCAACCTCCAGGTGGCCGGGGGCAACATCCTCGACCTGGGCGACGCCATGCAGGGCTACTTCGACCTCGTCCTGGGCCAGCTCGCCGACTGGCGCAGGAACGCCACCAACCTCTACGGCGCCCGCGGCTTCCTCGCCCCGTCCCGCACCGACGGCGAGCACGGGCGCATGCTGCACTTCGACGACGTCGGCTTCCCCGGCCAGGTGTGGACCGGCGGCGCCGACTGGCTGCTCTACCCGCTGCTGGAGCACTACGAGGTCACCGGCGACGCCGCCTTCCTGCGGGACAAGCTGGGCCCCGCGCTGATGGAGCTGGCACTGTTCTACGAGGACTTCCTCACCCGCACGGACTCGAACGGCAAGGCCGTCTTCGTGCCCTCCTTCTCCATGGAGAACACCCCGACCAGCACGGGCAGGTACTTCGCCGTCAACGCCACCGGCGACATCATGGCCGGCAGGCACGCCCTGCGGGCCGCCATCGACGCGGCCAACACTCTCGGTCTCGAACAGGGCGGCGGCAAGGGCGTGGCCCGTTGGACCGCTCTGCTGGCCAAGCTGCCCGACTACACCGTCAACGGTGACGGGGCGCTCGCCGAGTGGTCCTGGCCGGGACTGACCGACCGCTACAACCACCGGCACATCTCGCACCTGCACGGCGCGTGGCCGCTGCACGAGATCAATCCCGAGGACCGGCCCGACCTGGTCAACTACGCCCGCACCGCCCTGGACAAGCGCGGTGACGAGAACTACTCGGCCCACGGCAGCCTGCACCGCGCGCTGGCCCGCGCCCGTCTCAAGGACGGCCCCGGGGTCTACGCCAACCTGCTGAAGATCTACGGCAGGAACATGGTCTTCCGGTCGCTGATGACCTCCCACAACCCCGGCCTCGAAGTCTACAACTGCGACGCCGCCAACGCCGTCCCCGCCATCCTCGGTGAAGCGCTGGTCTACTCGCGCCCCGGTGTCCTGGAGATCCTCCCCGCTCTTCCCGACCAGCTGGCGAAGGGCAGCATCAGGGGTGTCCGCGGCCGCAACCGCATCACCGTCCGGTCGCTGTCCTGGGACACCGCCGCCCGCACGGCCACCGTCCATCTCACCTCCGACATCGACCAGAACATCACGTTCATCTGCCGGCGCGGCATCACCTCCGTCAGCACCGGCGCGAGGGTCGCCGCGTCGCCGCTCGGCAACCACGCCCGGGTCGTGACGCTGACCGCCGGCACCGGCACCACGATCACCGTCGGGCTGCTCACCGGCGAGTTCAAGCTGGTGAACCGCAACAGCGGCCTGGTCATGGACGTGTTCGGAGGCTCCAGCACCGACGGCGCCCAGGTCATCCAGTACACCTGGTCCGGCAGTACCAACCAGAGGTGGAGGCTGCTGCCGGACCACGACGGCTCCTTCCGCCTGTCCAGCGTCAGGAGCGGCAAGGTGCTGGAGGACCCGGGCGCCTCCGGCACCGTCGGCAAGGCCCTCCACCAGTGGTCGGACACCAACAGCGGCAACCAGTGGTGGAGGCTCGTTCCGGCGAGCACCAGCGGCTACTACCGCCTGGTCAACGTCAGGAGCGGACTCTGCGCGGACGTGCGGAGCGGGTCCACCACCAGCGCCGCCGCGATCGTCCAGTCACCCGCCGGTGGCGGTACAAGCCAGGAATGGAAGCCCGAGGGCGTGTGACGGCCCCGGGTGCGTGAAACGGCGGCGACCAGGCGTCGCCGCCGTCACGGCCCCGTGCTGCCCGTCGTCGGCCGCCGGGGCAGCCCCGACGACGCCGAGGGTTCTCCGGGCGCCCACCACCCGTGGCCTCGGGTCGATGACGGCTTGCCCGGCTACCGGCAGATCGAATCGGAACCGACGACGCGACGGGTTCAGTGGCGCGTGCCGCCCATGACCGGGCCGTCCATGCTGTCGATCGGGAGGATCTCGACGTTCTTGCCGGTGCGGGGGGCGTGGATCATCTTGCCGTCGCCGATGTAGATGCCCACGTGGTGCAGGTCGGAGTAGAAGTAGACCAGGTCGCCGGGCTGGAGGTCGGCCCGGGCGATGCGCCGGCCGGCGTTCCACTGCGCCTGGGAGACCCGTGGGAGGGAGACCCCGGCCGCCTTCCACGCCGCGCCGGTCAGACCGGAGCAGTCGAAGCCCGAAGGGCCGGTGGCACCCCACACGTAGGGCTTGCCGAGCTGGGCGTAGGCGAACGTGAGCGCTTCCGCGGGACGACCCGTGACCGGGCCCTGGTAGGCGGGCGCCGGCTCCCTGCGGCCACCGGCCGGGGAGGCGCGGGCGGCGGCCTCCTGGGCGTTGACCTTGGCCCGGTCCGCCGCGCTGAGCTTGTTGAGCAGCGCCTGGGCCTGCGCGAGCTTGTCCTGGATCCCCTTCTTCTCGGCGGCCAGCGCGGCGTCGGTGACCTCCAGCTGGGCGAGGGAGGCGGCGGCTTCCGCGCGGTCCTGGTCGAGACGGCGCTGCTCGCCCTGGAGCCGCTTCAGCAGCTCGGTCTGCGACATGGCCACCTGGCCCTGCATCGAGGCCTGGGTGAGGTAGGAGTCGGGGCTGGAACTGAGCATGAGCTGGACCGCGGGGTCGACCCCGCCGTTGCGGTACTGCTCGCCGGCCAGTACACCGAGTTCGGTCCTGAGCCCGTTCAACGCGGCCTGCCCGTCGGCGACCCGCTCCTGTATCCGGTTGGCCCCGGCCTGGAGCTGCTGCTGTTTCTCCTTGAAGCCGTTGTACGTCTCGATCGACGCCTCGGCCTCCTCGTTCAGCGCCTCGACCCGGGCTTTGACCGCGTCGAGTGAGGGCGCCGGCTCGGCGTGGGCGCCGACGGTGGAGGCCAGGGCCGCGGTGCCGGCCATCGCGGTGGTCAGGACGGCCATCCGGGCCCGACCCGGCGGGTTCGGCTTGCGGTGCGATCCCATCGTTCGGCGCGCTCCTTCGACGTGTGTGACGCGCCCACGCGAGTGCGGGCGAAGAGCCCGCCGCGGGCACGGCCCCCGACAGGTGCGAATAAACTTAGTAGATTGGTGGGTGGGTTCCGCAACCCCCTGGACCTCGGCAGTACCACCGGACGGCCGCCCCGTCGCCCGGCACCCCACCGCACGGACCTCGCGGTCTAGCATGGGGGGCTACCAACGGGATCCTCGGGGAAGTGGGCAGGCTGTGCGTCGGTTGGGTGACCTGGAGGCGGAGATCATGGACCGCCTGTGGACGTGGAACCGACCCGCCACCGTGCGGGAGGTCGTCGACGACATCAACCGGCAACGCCCCGTCGCCTACACCACGGTGATGACCGTCGCCGACATCCTGCACGGGAAGGGCATCCTCACCCGCGAGAAGCAGGGCCGGGCCTGGCTCTACCGGCCGACCCTCGGCCGCGAGGAGTACACCGCCGCGCTGATGCAGGAGGCGCTCGGCTCCAGCCGGGACCGCCCGGCGGCGCTGGCCCACTTCATCGAGGAGATCTCCTCCGACGAGCTCGAGGTGATCCGCGGCCTGCTCGACGCGAAGCCGGTGCCGGACCAGCCGTGACCTCGACCGCGCTCCTCGCCGCCTACACCCTGCTCGTCGGGCTGGGCGTTCCCCGACTGCTCCGGCGGGCACGATGGCCGTACCGCGCACCCGGGCTGGCCGTCGCCCTCTGGCTCGGCCTGATGGTGTCCTTCAGCGCCTCCCTGACCCTCGTGGTGCATCACCTCGTGGTGCCGGAGGCGCACCTGCACCGGGGAGTGCTCGGAATTCTCCACGCCTGTGGCGTCGCCGGGACGGCCGACCTGGGGACCGCGGTCGACTCCGCGCAGATGGCCGCCCCGCTCGTCGTCGCCCTGTGGCCGGCCGGCTGGTTCGCCGCCGTCGTGCTGCGCGCACGGCGCCACCGCCGCCGGCACGGCGCGATGCTCGATCTGGTGGCTCGGCGCGAGCCCGGCCTCGCCGCCACCGTGCTGGACCACGGCACGCCCGCGGTCTACTGCCTGCCGGGGCGGTCCCGCCGGATCGTCCTCACCAGCGGCGCCCTCAAGGCGCTCACCCCGCCCCAGCTCCAGGCCGTACTCGCGCATGAACGGGCCCACCTGAGCGGCCGCCACCACCTGGTCACCGGCGCCGCCGACGCGTTCACCCGCGCCTATCCCGGCCTGCCGCTCGCGATCGGTGCCCGCGCCGAGATCGCCACCCTGCTGGAGATGGTGGCCGACGACCGCGCGGTCCTCGCCCACCCGCCGCGCACCCTGGCCGGCGCCATGTGCGAGGTCGCCGCCGGCCAGGTACCCGGCTTCGGCCTCGGCGCAGGTGGCTCGACGGTCGTCGCCCGGGTGACGCGCCTCCTGCACCCGGCCAAGTCCCCGCACCCGCTCGCCCGGACGTCCGTCGCGGCCCTCGCGCTCGCCGCGCCGATGATGCCGTTCCTGTTCGCCTGCGGTTCGGTCGCCGGCTGAGCCACGCACCCACGGGCGTGCCACACCTCACAACGGCGTGAGGTTGCCGGACACACCACGCAATTACTAAGTTCCTTCGTTCAAAGGGCACCCGTGCTCGACCCGGGGTCGAGCGAGGCTCCCGGAGCATCGCGAGCCCCCGCCACCAACGACGAAGGATCGCGCCATGAAGCCCCTCACCCGGACCGTCGGCGTCTCCCTGGCCGCTCTGGCCGCAGCCGCCACCCTCACCGCCTGCGGCAGCGGCGGCCACGACATGACCGGCACGGGCCCGAGCAGCGCCGGGTCGTCCGGACCGGGCGCCGCGGCCGACGAGGCCGACGTGATGTTCGGTTAGATGATGATCCCGCATCACCGGCAGGCCGTGGAGATGGCCCAGCTGGCGGCGACCCGGGCCGCCGACCCACGCGTGAAGGAAGTCGCCGCGAAGATCGCCGCGACCCAGGACCCGGAGATCGCGACCATGACCAAGTGGCTCACCGACCGCAGCAGGCCGACCGCGGCCGCCATGAACCACGGGGGCGCATCCGGGATGACGACCACCACCGACATGGACAAGCTCAAGGCTGCGAGCGGTACCGAGTTCGACAGGCAGTTCCTGACCTTGATGATCGAGCACCACAACGGCGCCGTCCGGATGGCCGCGGAGGAGGCCGCCAAGGGCGGCGACGCCGAACTCAAGCGACTCGCCGAGACCATCAAGCAGGGGCAGACCGCCGAGGTCGCCACCCTGCAGAAGATGCTGACCGGCTGACGCCCGTCGGGCACGCGCGGGCCGGGGACCGCCACCCGGGCAGGCCCCGGGCGGCTCACCACTGAGCAGCCGGCCGACAGCCGGGCCGCCGGCCCCGCCGGCCGCCTGCACAGTCGTCCCGCCACCCTCGGCGCCGAAGGACCCTCCCGCTATCAGCTAAGCTACTTAGTAGCACCCGGCGGTGCTCCTACCCCCCGGGGGGCACCGCCGGCGTGTCGCCGTGTCACCGCCCGGCCCGGACAGGCACGCCACGGGAGAGGGCTCGTCATCGATGGCGACGCCCACGCAAGCGACAGCCGGGCACTCCCGCGACGCCGACCGCCGCGCCCCACGAGACCCCCCTCCGCCCCGCCGGAGGAATCCGAGCAGAACCATCGGAACCGCCGACACGCGCACCATGTCTACTAAGTTAATTAGCAGTTGTGTTCCGGCAGACGAAGGGACCAGGTGGGACATGAAGGTGAAATCAGCGGGCGCGGTCGGAGCCGCACGCCGGGGGTTGGTCGCGACGTTGGCAGCGGCCGCGCTCACGCTGGTCGCCGCCTGCGGCAACTCGGGCAGCGGCACCGGCACCGGCGAGTCCGCGATGCCGGCGAACTCGAAGCCGTCGAGCTCAAGGCCGTCGGCCGTCGCAAGCAGTCCGGGAGCGGTCGAGGCGTCCGCCGCAGCCCTCACCATCTCGCCGGAGGACGGCGCGACCGGGGTGTCGACCAGCGGCGCACTCAAGGTCGCCGTCGCCCAGGGCACACTGAGTGCCGTCAAGGTGACCGACGACGACGGCAAGGAAGTCGCAGGCACGGTCACCACCGACGGCACCTCCTGGACGCCCGCCCGCCACCTCGACACCGGCACCAGGTACTCGGTGACCGCGCTGGCCAAGGACGCCAAGGGTCTGGAGGCCGCGGGCACGGCCACCTTCACCACGCTCTCCCCCGGCAGCACCTTCTCGGCAAGCGACAACATCACCGACAGGGCCACCTACGGCGTCGGCATGATCGTGTCCGTCACCTTCACCAAGCCCGTCAAGGACACCAAGGCGGTCGAGCGGGCGATCACCTTCGACACCGATCCGCCGGTCGAGGTCAAGGGCCACTGGTTCGGCAACCGGCGACTCGACTTCCGCCCCCAGGACTACTGGAAGCCCGGCACCAGGGTGACCGTCAAGTACCGCCTCGACGGCGTGCAGAGCTCGCCCGGCGTCTACGGCACCCTCACCAAGGACGAACCGTTCGAGATAGGCCGCAGCCAGATCAGCACCGCCGACGCCACGGGCCTGCAGATGGCGGTCGAACGCGACGGACAGACCGTCAGGAGCCTGCCGATCACCACCGGCGCACCCGAGTACGCCTCCTGGGCCGGAACCATGGTCATCTCCGAGATGGCCAGGGTGACCCGGATGAACTCCGCCACCGTCGGCCTCGGCGCCGAGTACGACATCGCCGACGTCCCGCACGCGATCAGGCTCACCAGCTCCGGCACCTTCCTCCACGGCAACTACTGGGCCGACTCCTTCGGCAGGACCAACACCAGCCACGGTTGCATCGGCATCCGCGACGTCAAGGGCGGCAGCGAGAACTCCGATGCCGGCTGGTTCTACAACCAGTCGCTGATCGGCGACATCGTCAAGGTCGTCAACTCCAAGGGCGGCCAGGTCAGACCCGACAACGGCCTCAGCGGCTGGAACCTCCCCTGGACCGCCTGGTAACGGCCGTCTCCCCACCGGCTCCCGGCCCCGCCACCGGGGTACGCCACCGGCTCGCCCGACCGGCCCACCCACCCCTCACTCGCGCCCGCCACCCCAGCTCCGATCTCGGAAACGGGGGTCCTGTCCCCTGCTCCCGCACCGGGCCGACCCCGTCTCCGGCGCGCGCCGAAAGGCCCTTGATGTCCCAGCCCTACCTCGCCAACCCTCCGGCCGCGCCCTCACCCGGGGCGCCCGCAGGCTCGAACCCGCCGTACCGGCACCGGCCCCCGCACGGACACGGTGCAGCTCCGGGCCACTACCCGGTTGGCCGGGCCGACGACCCGGCCCCCTCCCCCGCCGGTCCGCGCGACCGGCCACCCGTCCCGCGGCCCCGAACGGAGATGTCCGCCTCCACCCGGCCGTCCCCCGCGGCGTCCGGCGAACGCGGGCGCCGACGAGCCGCCCGCAAGCCGCTCCTGCTGAACGGCTACCTCGGCTACATCACGACCTTCGTCGGTGCGGGCCTCATCAGCGGGGCCGTCGTGCACTACCCGCTCGACCCCGCCCGCTACGGACTCACCGGGCTCATCGCCGCCGCCGTCTTCCTCTTCGGCACCTTGATGAACGAGTTCGTCCTCGCCCGCAACCGGCCGAACGCCGCCAGGATCGCCGCCGTGGTCGCCGCTTCACTCGCCCTCTCGTTCGGCATCGGCATGCTCAGCGGCGGTCTCCAGCACTTCGAGGACTTCCCCGACCGCGGCACGTGGCTCATCCCCGCCGGCCTAGTGGTCTCCTTCATCGCCTACGTCCTGCGCCACGACGCCGCCCGCTGGCGCAGCATCATCCGTCTGACCGGCGCAGCCGTGGCGATCACCGCCGCCGTCGTCTTCCTCGGACTGCGCGGTCTCGCCGCCGACCTCACGGCCGAATCGGCCGGCGGAGGCGGGCACAGCCACGGCGCCGACGAGTCCGCCGACAGCCCGGCCGAACCCGCGCCTTCGACGGACGCCGCCACCACGCCCGGAGTCAGCGGCTCGACCACCCGGCCCGGCCCGACCCCGACCCCGAGCGGCAGTACCTCCGCCCGTCCGGGCGACAGCCACAAGCACTGACCGGCGCGGGGGCCGGCACCGCGAGCAGAAGCGCAGACACTTCACCGAGACCTCCGACGCGGCCACCGGGCCCAACCTCCGCGGCGACGGCTCGACGGCCGCCCCGGCCGAGGAACTCGGCCACCGGTCATGGCCGGGGTTGCGGGCCGGCGGGTTCCCGGCGCCGCAGGGAGCGAGCGCGGCCCCGTCCCGGCCCCGTCCCGGCCACGGCGTGCGCGCCGCACGGTGAGTGCGGCACGTGGGGCGGCCCGGCGACTTGAACCGCAGCGCCAGCAGGATCGGCGCTATGGGCTATATCGTCCCTTTCATGAGCAATCGTCTATCGGGGCGGGTTCGGACCCGTCTGTTGGGCCTCGGCGGTGATCGCACCGGGGCGGCCACCGTGCGGACCCGGGAGCGGAGGAAGCCGCTCGGCGCCCACCCGCGGGCCCGGACCGGACCGTCCGTGCTCCTCCGCCCGGCGGCGGGCCACGCCGGCCGCGTCGACGGCGCCACCGTGCCCCGCCCCGGCCCGCGGCCCGGGCGGGGATCCGTGTGACGGGGGGCGCAGCGGTGACCGCCGATGCCCTGGTGATCTTCGGTATCACCGGCGACCTCGCGCACAAGATGACCTTCCGGTCGCTCTACCGCCTGGAAGCGGCCGGACTCCTGGACTGCCCGGTCATCGGCGTGGCTTTCGACGACTGGTCGCACGACCACCTGGTCTCCTCCCTGCGCGAGGCCCTGCGGACGACCGGCGAGGCCGTGTCGGCCGAGGTCTTCGACCGGCTGGCCCGGCGGCTGTCCTACCTCCAGGGCGACTTCACCGACCCGGCCACGTACCGGGCGCTGGCCGGCCGGCTGGAGGGCGCCGGGAAGCCGCTCTTCTACCTGGAGATCCCGCCCTCGCTGTTCGCCCCGGTCGTGGAGGCCCTGGCCGCGGCGAACCTCACGGCGCACGCCACGGTGATGCTCGAGAAGCCCTTCGGCCACGACCTGGCCTCCGCCAGGGCCCTCAACGCGCGCCTGCACCGGGTGCTCCCCGAGGACCGGATCCTGCGGATCGACCACTTCCTCGGTAAGCAGCCCGTGCTGGACATCCAGTTCCTGCGGTTTGCCAACGCGCTTCTCGAACCGGTATGGAACCGCGACCACGTGGCCGCGGTCCAGATCACCATGGCCGAGGACTTCGGCGTCGAGGACCGGGGGGCGTTCTACGACCCGGTGGGCGCACTGCGCGACGTGGTCCAGAACCACCTCCTGCAGGTGCTGGCCCTGATCGCGATGGAGGCGCCGGTCGGCCCAGGGTCGGAAGCCCTCTGGGATCGCAGGGCCGACGTCTTCCGGGCGATGGCGGACGTCGATCCGACCCACTGCGTGCGCGGCCAGTACGAGGGATACCTGGACGTCCCCGGCGTCAGGGCGGGCTCGGTGACCGAGACCTACGTCGAGCTGGGCCTGGAGGTGGACAACTGGCGTTGGAGCGGGGTGCCGTTCGCCATCAGGGCCGGCAAGGCACTGGCAGCCCGGGCCACCGAGGTGCGGGTGGTCTTCAGACGCCCGCCCCGGCTCGCCTTCCTGGAACAGCCCGAGCACCCCGCCCCCAACGAGCTGGTCCTGCGGATCGACCCGGACCCGGGCCTGCGGCTCGGCATGCTCTCGAAGGAGGCCTCCGGCCACTCGGCCAGGCCCGTCCACCTGGGCCTGTCCTTCGCCGCCGAGCTCGGCAAGCCCCCCGAGCCCTACGAACGGCTCCTCAACGACGCCCTGACCGGTGACCGTTCCCTGTTCACCCGCCGGGACGTTGTGGAGGAGACCTGGCGGGTCATCCAGCCCCTGGTCGACCACCCGCCCGCACCCGTGCCGTACGAGCGGGGGTCCTGGGGGCCCGCGCACGACCGTGGCCGCACCACCTGGCAGTCGCCCTGGCTCTCCAGCCCGCACGATCTGGGCTAGCGAGCGGGCCCGCCGTGCCGTCGCCACCCGCCACGCCGGGCCCGCGGTCGTCACGCCGGCGGACTTCTGGGGGCCGCCGCACGTCGATCGACGGAACGTCAGCCGAGGAGGAAGGTCTGGAGGCCGCTCCCGTCGTAGGGTCGCTGCTCGAACTGGCTGCCCTGGGTGGCGCCGGCGGTGAGGTAGAGGCCGCTGAGGCGGTTGACGACGCGCACGCGGCCGTTGCCGGCGTCCTCCGGCCGCCATTCGTCGTTGGTGTCGGCGCCGGGTGCGTAGGCGTGCTGGATGATCTTGGCTCCGGCAGTCCGGGACGCGTTCAGCACGGCCAGGTCCCTGCCGCTGTTCTGGTTGACGATGCGCACGTAGCCGTCGGCCAGCGGCCGGAACTCGAAGCGCTGGTTCGGGGCGTCGGCGTTCGGCCGGCGGATGACCGGGGCGTGGTCGGCGAGGCTGCTCCCGCTCACGTCGACGACGTCTCCGGTCCCGGCGACGGTCATCGTGCGGAAGGTCGCCGGCACCGCGCAGCCGACCTGGACCGTGACGGGCTTGCCGGTGGTGTCGCCGAGCTGACTGGTGGTGACGGGGGTGATGACGGCGGTGCCGGTGGCCCTGGCGGTCACCTTTCCGGAGGAGTCGACGGTGGCGACGGCGGGGTTGCTGCTGGTGTAGGTGAGGGTCGGCAGCAGGGGCAGGATCCTGTTGGTGCCGTTGGTGGTGACGTCGTCGGTGGCGACCTGGGCGGCGTCGGTGGCGTTCAGCTCGGCGCGCAGGTTCAGCCCGTTGTCGAAGTCGTTGTCCTTGACGAGGGCGCCGGAGGAGGCGCGGTACTTGAACAGCGGGGTCGTGTAGGGTGCCGCGCCGGCGACCGTGCGAACGGTGCCGGTGGCGCCCGGCGCCAGGCACGTCGTGGTCGTCTCGGCCGCGAACGCCGTGTTGCGGTCGAGGCGGCGGACGTCGTTGCGTTCGAAGGTGATGCCGCCGACGCTCTTGGCGTCGAGGAGGCGGACGTCGCCGATCCTGAAGTCGTTGTCCTGGATACGGATGTTGCGGCTCACCGGGTTGCCGGCGTCCTGGACCTCGTTGGTGGGCTCGACCAGGATCACCGGGCCCGCCGGGCGCAGGAAGGTGTTCTTGGTGATGAGGACGTCCTGGGCGGGGCCGGACTCGTACCACTCCTTGGCGTCGGAGGAGATGAAGATGCTGGCCATCCGGGTGCCGTCGAAGGTGTTGTTCCTGATGACGACGGGCTTGCGGGTGGTGACCAGGATGCCGCGGGTGGGGATGTTGACGACGGTGTTGCCGCTGATGTCGACGGTGGGGGTGTAGGTGGTGTTCTCCACCACGAAGTTCCCGGGGGTGACGGAGGCGGGGACGGCCTGGTCGAAGGTGACCTTCATGGTGGTCAGGGGCTTGTTGTGGTCGCGGCCCGTCGGGCCGTCGACCGACACGACCCGGGCGGTGGCGCCGGGGACGGTCGCCATCGTCCGCTTGTCCACGATCTCCGCGCTGTCGCCGGGGTAGAACTGCGGGAACCCGGCCGTCTGGTGGTGCTTGTATTCGAGGGTGAGCGTCCTGCCGTCCGCGGACCGTCCGGTGACCTCGACGTAGGTGCCGTGGATGTTGATCGCGTCGTCGTGCGCACCGTCGAACACGTTGTTCCTGATGTTGACGGCGCCCTTGATGCCGGACATCTGGACGAAGTCCGCGAACCCCGCCGTGCTGCGCCCGGTGGCGGGGTCGGTGCGGAAGTCGTTGCCGTCGATGGTGATGTTCTCGCTCATCTGCCCGAGGAAGCCGAAGCCGTGCAGGTAGCGGGCCTTCAGCCCCTGCACGGTGACGTCCTTGGACTCCCAGAAGAACGCGGACGCGGTGTCGCGGGTGTCCTCCCGCATCTGGTAGACCAGACCCCGGTCGGTCGGCGGAGCCGCACTCGTGTAGTCGATGCGCAGCTTGTTGCCCGCCTGCGCCGTCATCGACGCCACGTTGGTGAACAGGGGGTTGGCGCCGCGCCAGGTGCTCGTGTTCGCCGGGTCGTGGAGCTGGGTGTACCTCATGCCGTTGACGCCGGACCAGTAGGGCTGTCCGGTGGCCGGGCTCTTCTCTCCGAGCCAGGTGACCTGGTTGTTCGCCACGGTGAAGCCGTTGGTGGGCGGGATGTTCAGCACCCGGTAGGCGCGGCCGTCGGCGACGCCCGTCTCGCTGACGGTGGCGTCGACGACCTTCGGGGCGGTGACGTCGAAGCTGAAGCCCCGCACCGTGACGTTCTGGGAGCGGATGGCGGCGAAGGCGGTCATCAGGCCGTGGAACTGCAGGTGCGAGCCGCCGCCGTCGATCGTGACGTCGCGCATGTCCTCCATGAGGATGCCGATGCGCTTGTCCCGGTACGTCTGGTCGGCGCCGACGGTGTTGGAGAGGTACAGCTCCCGGGTCTCGGCCTGCTCCGGGTAGATCTGGTAGGTGCCGCGGGGGAACAGCACCCGCACCGGTCCCTGCACGGTCCTGGCCTGTCGCAGGGCCGCCTTCACCGCTGCGGCGCTGTCCCGCGTGCCGGTCCGGTCGGCACCGAACGCCGTCACGTCGACGACCGTCTCGGTGGGCGCGGCCTGCGCCGGCAGGGGCGCGGCGAGCGCGGCGACGACGGCCGCCGCGGACAGCAGCGCCGAGCGACCACGCCCCGGTCGGGGCCTGGTGGAGGAGGGATCCCGCGGAGCCGTCGGGCTCCACGGCAGGATGGAACGATGCATGCGGATCTCCTGGGTGGGGGGAGGTGTGTGCTCCCGAGCAGCAAGGTTTCCGGGCGGCCGGCCGAGGGTCGTCGGGGGCCGGTCCGGGCCGTACCTCGGCCGACCGGCGACCGGGGTGGTCGGCCGATGCCGTTAGGGGTGACGGAACGTCAGTTACGGGTTTTGGGAAGTCAGTTGCAGGTGACGCCGCTGTTCCTGAAGGTGGCGGCGTCGACCATGGTGGTGGGGGCGAACGCCTCGGCGGGCATCTCCTTGCCGCTCTTCAGCCTGTCGTACAGGGTCTGGACGGCCAGTGCCCCGACGTCCTTGCCGTTGATGAACAGGGCGGCCCGCATGCCCGACGGCTTGCCGGAGCCCCAGTTCTTGCAGGCGAGGTAGGCACCCAGGCCCACGCCGATCACGTGGTCGGCCTTGAAGCCGGCGTTCTCCAGGGCGGTGACGCCGCCCTGGACGTTCTCGTCGTTGCAGCCCCAGACCACCCAGTGCTTCACGTTCGGGTTGGCGGTGACGACGGCGGCGATCCTGTCCTGGGCACCCGTGGGGGTGTTGTCGGTGGCGACGTCGATGTTCTGCACTCCGGTACCGCCGCCGTTCAGGAAGGCGGCCTTGGCGGATTTGACCCGGGAGGTGCAGACGGTGACATCCTGCTTCCAGGCGGAGATGCTCCGGGTCTCGGCCGGGTTCCACTTCGACCTGCCGAACTCCTCGGCGGCGCGCTTGCCGACCTCGCTGCCCATCTGCTCGCCGCTGAAGCCGATCCGGGGCACCATGTCCCCCGGCGCGCAGCCCGCCGGATCGGGACCGGTGGCACAGATCTGGTCGTCGGAGGTCAGCAGTGCGACCTTGGCGTCCCTGGCCGCCTGCACGACCTGGGGGCCCACCGCCGGATCCGGGACGACGACGATCAGGCCGTTGGTCTTCTGCGCGATGGCGGACCGGACTTCGCTGACGGTCTTGTTCGCGTCGTTGCCGAGGTTGACCACCTTGAGGTCCACGCCGAGCTCGGCGGCCCTGGCCTTCGCCCCGGCCGCCTCTCCGACGAAGTACTCCTGATCGCCCTGCTTCTGCAGGTAGGTCATCGAGATCTTGCCGCTCACCGGAGCGACCGGGGCACCCGCCCCGGAGGAGGACGACTTCTGACCGGTGGAACACGCGGTGCTCAGGGCGAGTGTGAGCAGGAGACAGGTGGCGGCGGGCACCGTACGGCGGTGCGGGCTCGTGGACATGAACGCTCCAGGAGTACGCGCGACTCTGCGCGGGAAGGGGCGGTGCGAGGGTGGTGCGTGACACCGGCGCGGGGCCGGCCGACACGCTGCTGACCCGGCCACCTCCACGGACAGCCGTCGGTGCGGCCGCGCGGATGCCGAAGGGTCCGATCGAGGCTTCAACCGGCAAGGTCCTGCCCCGGCGAGGGTGCCTCCACGACGCGTTGCGAGGTCCGGGGTATCCGAGAACGCGTCGGAGTACGGCGGTGCGGTTTCCGCTCCGTGTCCGATGCCTTTGCACGCCGATCCTGTGGCTGCGACATTCCAGTGTCAAGGTGTTTGCATCATTAATGCCCCTTGCCGGAGTGCCGGCCGGGCAGCGGGGCGCAGGAGGCTTTGGTAACGAACCGGTGTCGGACCGGGACGGGGAAGCAACGCGGCGCTCATGTAGTGGCAACCGGCTCTCACCGAAGCAAGCACGCGCAGGAGAGCCGGCGCTTCCGCTCAGTTCCTCGCCGTGGACCGCGACCTCGCAAGGTCGCCGTCGCGCCTCTGCTCCTGGATGGTTCATGTTCCAGCGTCACAGCCACAGCCGTCGGGTCGGTGCGATCCTGGCGGCCGTGCTGGCGGTGGGAGCCGCGTCCGCCGGCTCCACCGCGACCGCAGCGTCCACCGCCGTCCCCTTCAGTGACGGTTTCGAGTCCGGCAGCACCACGGTGTGGCCCCGCAAGGGCATCGACGGCGAGGGCGCGGTGGACGTCGTGGCGGCCCCCGGTGGCCACACCGGCAGGGCCGCCCGGTTCACCCTGCCCGACGACGGCAGGTCCTACCGATCCGAGATAGCCACCAGCCGCCTGCCGTACGGCAGCTACCGCTACACCTTCTCCAACTACCTGCCGCAGGAATGGATCTCCTACGAGGCCCAGACCATCGTGTCCCAATGGCACGGCGGAACGGACACCATCCCGGCGGTCGTCCTCGCGGTCAGGGCGGACCGGTGGCTCATGCTCGTCCACTGGAAGGCGGGCTCCGAACCGGTGAACGAGGTCAGGTACGACCTCGGTCCCGTCCGGCTCGGACACTGGAACCAGTGGGCCTTCGACATCACCTGGTCCACCGCGGCCACGCCCGGTTCCATCGCCGCCCGGCTCGACGGCGCCCAGGTGGGATCCCACCTCGGGCCCAACAGCTACCACCAGGACACCGCCCCGTATCACAAGATCGGTCTGTACCGGCCGAATTGGAAGGCCTCGAAGGGGAACGTGAGCGGCGGGACGCCGCCGGTGGTCGTCTACTACGACGACGTCTCCATCACCCCGGGCCTTCCGGTCCCCGGTAGGCCGACGGCCGCACCGTCCTCCGCCGCACCGACGGCCCCCGGCGCAGCGTCCCCCACCGCACCGGCCTCCCCCGGCACGCCGTCCCCCACCGCACCGGCCTCCCCCGGCACGCCGTCCGCCGCAGCACCGTCCGCCACCGCGCCGGCCTCCCCCGCGTCCCCGAAGCCCGCGACGTCGCCGCCGACCGCCCGACCCTCCGCATCGGCGTCGGCGCAGGAGCCGCCGTCGGCACAGCCTTCCGCCCCGGCCACCGCATCCGGACCGGCGGTGCCCGGAGCCACGCCCGGAGCCACGCTTGGGCCCGTGGAGGACATCCCGGCGGAGACGGACACGGACACGGACAACGACGGGCGCCCCCTGGCGGAGACCGGCCCCTCCGACCGGACACCGCTCGTCCTGGCCACCGGCGGGGCGCTGCTCGTCGCCGGCCTCCTCCTCGCCTACCGCCTCCGCACGAGGACCGCCGCCCGCAGGACTCACCGAAAGGCGTGAGACCTGCCCGCCGCTCGTGACGGGGCGGGGCGGGCCGACGGACGCGACGGGCCGGGTCGTACGGACCCGGCCCCGGTCCGCTCCGCCCCCACACCGGGTCCGGGTGGGGCCGGGGCCGGACTCGCGACGTGCCCTCCCCCTTCCCGCACACGCCGTACCGAGCACCGCACCGACCCGAACGGAGTCCGATGTCCGACTCAACCGCCGAGCCGCGCCGTCGCGCGACCGACCCGACGGTCCTCACCCTCGCCGCGACAACGGCGGTGGGGGCCGCGCTCCTGTGCAGGATCCTCCTGCTGGACGGCGAGTCGTCGGACTACTTCTACTTCCTCGGCCCCTGGTACCGGTACATCGCGGAGAACGGCGGGTTCGCCGCCCTCAGCGACATGGAGTTCTCCGACTACAACGCCCCGTACCTCTACCTCATGGCCGCGCTCACCTACCTGCCGGTGCCGGCGCTGGCGGGCATCAAGTGGGTCTCGATCCTGTTCGACCTGGCGCTGGCGTCGTACACGTTCCGCATCGTCGCCCTGCGCCGGCCCCGGCGGCTCCGGCCCGCCCTCGGAGCGGCGGTGGTCGTCCTCCTCCTCCCCACCGTCGTCATCAACAGCGGCTGGTGGGGCCAGGCCGATGCGATCTTCACGACCTTCCTGGTCGGCGGCCTGTACCACCTGCTCCGGGACCGGCCCTGGTGGGCCGGCGCGTTCTTCGGGATCGCGCTGGCGTTCAAGCTCCAGGCGGTCTTCCTCTTCCCCCTGCTGCTGGTACTCGTCCTGGTGAAGCGGATCCCCTGGCCGAGTCTGCTGGCCGTTCCGGCGGTCTACCTGGCGCTCGACGTCCCCGCCCTCCTGCTCGGCGCCGACCCGTGGAAGCTGCTGACGGTGTACACCCGACAGACGGGCACGTACACGCAGCTCACGCTCAACGCGCCGTCCGTCTACCAGTTCGTCTCCGTGCCGCAGACCGCGGAGGGTGCCGTACGGAGCGTCGGGGTCCTGATCGCGGGTGCGACGGTCCTGGTCCTGGTCGGGCTGGCGGTGCGGTCCGTCCGGCGGGCCGGCAGTGCGGTGGAGCGGGACGGACGACCGCTGCTCACACCCGCCACCGTCCTGCTGCTGGCCACCACCTCCGCGATCGCGGTGCCGTTCCTGCTGCCGTCCATGCACGAGCGCTACTTCTACGTCGCCGACGTGCTCAGTGTGATCGTCGCCTTCCACCGCCCCCACCGGCTCTGGTACCTCCCGATCCTGGTGCAGGCGTCGTCCCTCGGCAGCTACCTCACGTTCATCGCCCCCGCCGTGGCGCCCTACCTGTCGATGCCGGCCCACGGCATGCTGATGCTGCTCGCCCTGCTCGCCGTACTCCGGGCCACGGCCCGGGAGTTGCGCGGAGTTCCGGCACCGGCCGCCGTCCGGTCCGCCGTGCCGGGAGGCCCCCGACCGGCTGCCCCGCGCATCCCGGAGCCGCGGCAGGCGGAGTTGGCGCGGTAGCGGCCGACGGGGCGTCACTCGGTGGGGACGATGCCGGGCCGGTCCACGACCTCCTCGACCACGGTCAGCGTCCGGGTGGACCGCAGCCCCTGGATGCCCCGTAGCTTCTCGAACTACGACGGCGCGCAGCGTCTCCGTGTCGCGGACCCGCACCAGGAGCACGATGTCGAAGCCCCCCGTGAGGTACCCCGCGTACCGGACCTCCGGCAGCCCGCCGCAACCGTTCCAGGCGCGCACACCGTGCCGCGGGAGACGTTCCGGGCATCGAGGCGCGGTCGCGGCCGACGTCCACACCTGGCCCGGGTCAGGTGTGACCCTCGTCACCATTGACCCCGGAAGTCGCGGCGACGCAGGATCGGCCGCACTCCCCGCACCGGCCCGGCACAGGTGCCACCTATCCGGGGAGTGAGAGCGAGGATCCGATGACGACGACCGCGCCCAAGCCTCCCGGTCCGACGACGGGAACCGGCGAGAACTGGCCCGCCCGGATTGCACTCCGCTTCACGGCCTTCACCGAGAAATGGCTGCCCGACGCACTGGGCTTCGTCCTGGTGGGGACGTTCCTGATCTTCGCCCTCGGACTGGTGTCCGGGGAGGACCTCCTCGGTGTGCCGGACAAACCCGGGGCGACGAGCGGGTACGGCCTGGTCGACGCCTGGGGGCAGGGATTCTGGTCCCTCATCACCTTCACTCTGCAGATGGCCATGATCGTGATCGCCGGCTACGCGGTGGCGGCCTCCCCGCCGGTCGGGCGCCTGATCGCGCGGATGGCGGCGCTGCCCCGGACCCCGCGCGGCGCCGTCGCGTTCACCGCCGCCGTCGCCATGCTCACCTCCTACGCGAACTGGGCGTTCAGCCTGATCTTCACCGCGATCCTCGCCAAGGAGGTCGCCCGCCGGGTCCCCGGCGTGGACTACCGCGCACTCGGCGCGATGGCCTTCCTGGGCCTCGGCACGGTGTGGGCCCAGGGACTGTCCGGGTCGGCCGCGTTGCAGGTGGCCAGCGCCACGTCGAGCCCGGCGGCCGTGCAGAAGGTCATCGCCGAGGGCCGGGGCAGCGGGCTGATCCCCCTCACCGAGACCATCTTCCTGTGGCAGGGCGTTGTGGCCACGGCGGTCATCTTCGTCATCGGTGTGGGCATGGCCTGGTTCCTGGCCCCCTCACCGGAACGCGCGAAGACCGCGGAGCAGCTCGGCATCGACCTGGGCCCCGGTCTCGACCGGCAGCGCCACGACAGCCGGCGGACCAGGCCGGGCGAGTGGATCGAGTACAGCCCGGTCTTCACGGTCCTGCTGTTCGCGCTCGGGGCCTGGTACCTCGTCCGGCGCTTCGCGAACTCCGGTGGCAGCCCGCTCAACGCGCTCGACCTGAACACCATCAACCTGATCCTCATCCTGCTGGCGCTCGTCCTGCACTGGCGGCCGGCGAACCTCGCCCGCGCCGTCAAGGACGGCACGCCCGCGGTCTCCGGTATCCTGCTCCAGTTCCCGCTGTACGGCGGCATCTTCGGGATGATCGCCTACACCGGCCTGCACAAGACCATCGCCGGCTGGCTGGTGTCGGTGTCGAACGAGTTCTTCTACCCGGCCATGATCGCGGTCTACAGCTGCGTCCTCGGGGTGTTCGTGCCCAGCGGTGGCAGCAAGTGGGTGATCGAGGCCCCCTACGTCCTGGAGGCGGCCAACCAACTCCAGGTCAACCAGGGCTGGATGGTCGTCGTGTACGACCTCGGCGAGGCCAGTGCCAACCTGCTGCAACCGTTCTGGATGCTGCCCACGCTCGCCGTCCTGGGGCTGAAGGCGCGCGACATCATGGGGTACACGTTCGCCATGTTCCTCGCCCTCTTCCCCGCCGTGCTGGTGCTGGTCACCGTCTTCGCCCGCACGCTCCCCTTCCCCTGAGCTCCTGCCGAGGCACGGGCGTACCGGTGACCGACCGGTCTGCCGACGACCCTCACGACGGCCCCGTGTTCCGCTCAAGGAGCGCGCGGGATCCGTACGGGGGGCCGTCGGCAGACCGGTCGGCTCAGACCTGCCCGTCGGTGAGGTCGGCGCGGGTGGTGCGGAGCTTGGCGAGGACGCGGGCGACGTGGTTCTCGACGGTGCGGGTGGAGAGGAACAGGGCGGCGGCGATGTCCTTGTTGGTGGCGCCGGAGGCGAGCAGGTCGCGGATCTGTTCCTCGCGGGGGGAGAGCCGGTCGCCGTAGCCGGCCCGGCCGCGCGGGTTGGGGGTCTGCCGTCCGAGTTCGCGGAGCCCTCGGTGGCAGCGGGCCGCGTCGGAGGTGGCGCCGAGGCGCTCGAAGGCGGCGATCGGGCCGGCGAGGCGGGTCTCCGTCTCACCGGGGTCGGTGCGGGTGCGGGCGGCGCGTTCGGCGGCGAGGGCGGCCCGGTAGGGGCGGCCGATGTCGCTCCACTGCGCTGCGGCGAGATCGAAGGCCGCCGTCGCGGCGTCCGGGTCGGTGGCGGCCAGCAACAGGCCGCGGCAGTGGTGCTGTTCGGCGTCGGCGCCGGGCGCGTCGCGGCCTGCGGCGGCGGTGGCGTGGCGTTCGGTCAGGTCGCGGGCCTCGTCGGCGCGGTCGAGGGCGAGGAGGGTTTCGACGGCGGTGGGGACGAGGTCCCAGGCGTAGCCCCAGGCCTCCTTGCGGTCGAGGAACGTCAGGAAGTCGAGCGGGTCGGTCAGGGACCGCCAGGCGGCCTGCGGGTCGCTGCGGGCGAGGTGGAGCCTGGCCCGCCCGGCGGCGGCGCCGAACAGGTCCAGGTGCAGTCCCCGGGTGAGCGCGGCGTCGAACACCGCGGCCGCCTGCCCGGTCAGACCCCGGGCGGCGGCGGTGAGACCCCGCACCGCCGCCAGCAACCCGCCGGACCGCAGGGGGTTGTCCGGGTGACGCTCGTGGAGGGCCGCCAGTCCGCGCTCGGCCTCGTCCCAGTGCCCGGACTGCCAGTCGAGCACCACCCGGAAGGTGTCCAGGTAGGGGTCCAGCATGGGCAGGTGGGTGCGCGGTGCCATGGCCCGCAACTCCTCGACGGCGCCTGCGGACCGTGTGTCGTGCCCGACGCAGAGCCAGGTCTCGGCGATGCTGCAGACGCTGAAGGCCGTGGCCTGGAGCACGGGCACCTCGCCGTCGCGGGGCAGCGCCGCCAGGACCTCCGGAAGGGCCGGGTCCGCCACCACGCCCCGCAGGAAGATGCCGGCGACGTCCATGATCGGCCGGGCGTTGCGGGTCTCGGCTCCGGCCAGCAGGTCGTAGCCGCGCCGGACGAGGTCCCGCTGCTCGGCGAGCGTGAAACGGTCGGTCTGCGACAGGCCCAGGTAGCTCAGGATCCGGGCCGAGGTGACCGGGGTGCTGTCGCCCACCTCCGCCAGGGCGGTCACGATCTCCTGCTCGCCCGCCAGGTCTCCGACCTGGTAGATCAGCAGCCCGCCGAGGCTCGTCCTGATCCGGCCGCGCACCTCCTCGGGCAGACCGGCCACGGTCAGGATCCTGCGCAGGATCCTGACCGTGGTGGCGGCCTCGGTGCCGACCGAGGCCGTGTACGAGAGCGCCCAGGCGGCATGGGCGAGCTCCCGCGGGGTGAGGTCGGGCTGGTCGATGATCTCGTTCAGCAGCGTGGCGGCGGTACCCGTGTCACCGACCGCGGTGGCCTGGTCGGCGGCGGCCCGGGCGCGGGGCAGCCAGGCCTTCCGGTCCCCCAGCGCACGGGTGTGGTGGGCGATCTGCACCAGCGGCGGCGGGTCCTGGGCCAGCAGCACCTCCAGGACCCGCCGATGGGTCCGGTTGCGCACCGGCCCCGGGAGGGCGGCGTAGACCGCCTCCTGGGCCAGGACGTGCGCGAATCCGTAGGTGTCCGGACCGACCTGCCGCAGCACCGCGGCGTCGAGCGCCTCCACGAGTGCCGCGTCGCCCCGCTCCTCGTCCAGCCCGGCGGCTTCGGCGAGCAGCCCGGTCCCTGCCGGGACGGACAGCACGGCCGCGGCGTCGACCAGGGCCGCCGCGTCGGGGCCCAGCCGTCCGGTCCGGTCCGCCAGCACCTCGCCGAGGCTGCGGGGCACCCGCAGGACCGCCGTGTCCGCCCCGTCCGGTGACCGTGCGAGGGTGATCAGGTCCTCCTCGATCACCAGCGGCAGACCACCGCTGCGTTCCAGCAGGGTCCGCACCAGGGCCGGTGCCGGATCGCCGCCCAGCACCTCCCGCGCCATCGTCCGCAGCTCCGCCTCACCCAGCGGACCGAGCCGGACCTCCGCCCCGCCCGTGCCCGGCGGACGCCTGAACGGCACCCCCAGCACCGGCCGCCCGCCCGGCAGTTCCTCCCCCCGGTAGGTGAGCACCAGCGCGACGTCGCCCGGCATGTCCCGGGCCAGCAACAGCAGCAGCTCCCGGGTCGCCTCGTCCGCCCAGTGCACGTCCTCCACCACGAGGACCGCCGGCGCCACCGCCTCCAGCACCGTCCGCACCGCCGAGACCACCCAGAACCGTCCGGCTCCGGACACCGAGACCTCCGGCGGCAGGTCGGGCGGCGGCTCGGGCAGCGCGCCGGCGAGGTCCGGCAGCAGCGGCGCCAGCACGCCCGCCGAGGCACCCAGCCGCCCGGCCGGCGGCAGCCACGGCCCGATGCGGCGCAGCGCGTCGATCACCGGGCCGTACGCCAGCGGCTCCCGCAACGGATGACACCCGCCCGCCAGCACCCGCAGACCCTGCGCGCGCAGCACCGCCGACGCCTCCGCGACCAGCCGCGACTTGCCGATCCCCGCCTCGCCCTCCACCAGCACCACCGCCGGACGCACCCCGGACACCGCGGAGAGCAGCGTCCGCAGCTCAGCCTCCCGGCCCGCGAACCCGACGCCGTGCACGCCGAGGAAGGCCCTGCCGTCACCGAGGTCGTCCACAACCGGCTCCCGTCCTGCCCGCGGCCTTCCCGGGCGGGAAGGATCTCGGTCTCTGCGTCCACGGTAGCCATCCCGGCGCAGGTCGGCGGAGCGGGGGGCACGGCCGCACGGGGGACGCCCGGTCTGCGGGTGTACCGGCGGCCGGGCGTCGAGGCCGGGCCCGGGTAGGGGTCCGGTCAGGAGGGGGTGTGCGAGTGGGAGGTGCTGGGTGTGGTGCGGCCGCCGGCAGGTGCGTCGGTGCTGGGCGGGGGGATGGCCGGGGCGGTGGTTTCCGGGGCGGTGTGGGCCGTGTGGGCGGTCTGGGAAATGTCTGCGGGGGTGTCCGGTGCGGGGTCGGGCGGGGTGTCCTCGTGCAGGGCCCTGGTCTCGGCCTTCAGGATGCGCAGGGACTTGCCGAGCCCGCGCGCGGCCTCGGGGAGCTTCTTCGAGCCGAAGAGCAGCACGATCACGGCGAGCACGACGATGAGGTGCCAGGGTTCCAGGCCGTTGCGGAGCATGGGCGTCTCTCCTTGACTGTCGATCCGGAGGGGCCGGGTGGTCGGCGCGGGGCGGCGGTCGCCCCGCGGTCCCGCGCCGACCGGGGTGTCAGGGGCGGGTGAGGTCGGTGATGGTGCACGTCTGCGTGTGCAGCACCGCACCGTCCCGGTTGATCCACTTGGCGGTGAGCGTGGCCGGCGTCACGGTGGTGTCGGCCGTCAGCTTGAGGAAGGTGTACGGCGCGTCCTTGCTCCACTTCACCGGGTCCGCCGGGTGCGCCGTCCACCGCGTCTTCTCCGGGAGCCCGGTTGCCGCGGAGGTGGTCACGTCGAACTGGTCACCGATGGTCCAGTCGTGGACGGGGCTGACGACGTACTCCCACATGTCGTAGCCGGCCGGCTTCGGGTCGGCCGGGGTCCCGTCGAAGTTCTTCACCGCGCGGGAGACGTGGATGTCTCCGCTGAGCATGACGCAGCCGGAGATCCTCTCGGTCTTGATGAGGTCGAGGAGCTGGAGCTTCTCGGTCTTGTAGGTGTTCCAGTCGTCCTTCTCGGCGGTGATCTTGTCGTACCAGACCATCCCCGAGCCGAGGACCTTGAAGGTGGCCGTGCTCGCCTTCAGGGCGTCCTTCAGCCACGTCGACTGGACGGTCTCCATGCAGACCCCGGTGGAGGTGTTGGAGAACCACCGCGGGTCGATGAGTAACACCTCGACCGGGCCGCGTCGGAACGACGTGTAGATGCCCTCACCGGGGCCCCGGCCGGTCAGGAGGCCGGTGCCCCCGGTGACGTGGCCGAAGTTCGCGTTGGCGCGGTAGTCGACGAACGCCTCCCGGTACATGGTCTTCAGCGTCGATCGGCCGTCGGTGTCGTTTCCCGCGAAGTCGTGGTCGTCCCACGTCCCCCAGATCGGCATCGACGAGACCATTCTCGCGATCTCGGGTACGGCCAGGAAGTCCCGGTGGTGCCTGCGCACCCTGTCCAGCTCACTGGAGGCGCCGGAGAGGCCCATGTCGGCGTAGGGGGTGTCACCGAGCATGACGAAGCCCTCGCAGCCCTCCGTCATGACCTGCTTCCACAGGTGGTTCGGCACGTTGTGCGCGCAGGAGCCCACACCCAGCGAGACCTTGGCAGCCGCGCCCGCCGCCGGTGCGGTCCTGAACGAACCCTTCATCGGGACAGCCGGGGCGGCGGCCGTCGCGGACGTGATGTCGAAGGTGTACTCCGTGTTCGCCTGCAGACCCGACACGTCCATCAGGAGGGTGCTGTCGTTGGCGGTCGAGAGGGTCGCGGTGACGGTCTTCACCACGACCCCGCCGGCCTTCACCTCGCACTTCCAGGTCGGGTAGGTCCCCGGGTCCACGCCCGGCCGCGCCCAGAGCCGGGCGGTGGTCTCGCTCACGTGGCCGACGAGCGGACCCGCCTGGAGCGACGGCGTGACCGTCAGACTGGGCGCGCTGCCGGCCTTCGCCGACTTCACGTACCCGGTCAGGGCATTGAAGAACCTGCGGCTGTCGTCGATGGCGGCCTCGCTCTGGGTCGGCGCGCCGGCCGTGTCGTAGCACTTGTCGATGGTGAGGCTGGAGACCAGGTATCTGCCCTTGCCGTCCACGGAGGACTTGCCGTCCGCGGCGACGATCTTGTCCTTGCCCTCCAACAGGGCCGCCGGGTAGCCCGACGTCCCCGAGACGCAGGCCAGGAGCACCCGCATCTCCTTCCAGGCGCCGAGCGACTCCCAGCTGGCGGTGACGGAGCGGCCGGCGAACACCTGACCGGAGGCGTCCGCCGGCAGGACGGAGACCAGCGGGTGGGCGGTGGCCACCCGGTAGACCGTGTTGAAGTCGGCGTCGGTGCGCACCGCGAACATCGCGGTCGAGTTGTAGTCCCACTTCCAGATCGGCAGGTAGGGGACACCGACGCCGGGCTCGTCGGACTTGGCGAGGTCGAGCACCACCCCGCCGGCCCGGACGAATCTCCGCAGCGAGTCGGTGTGTGCCTTCACGTAGGTGCCGTAGGGGTTGGTGTTGTTGGTGCTGTCGTTGGTGAAACTGCCGAAGGCGATCAGGTCCACGGCCTGGGCCTGGGCGTCCGGTGCCTTGGTCAGGTCGAGATCGATCACGGTGAAACCGGCGTGCTCCAACAGCGTTCGGAGCCCGACGGCGTTCGTCCACCGGTCCGCGTACTCCAGCACCGCCGCACGCAGCCCCGACGAGGGGAGCGGGGCCACCGCCGCCGCGGCGGTGCCCGTCATGGCGCTGCCGGCGGCGACCGCCGCCGCGCCGACGCCCAGCAGCTGCACCGCCCTGCGGCGGCTGATCTCGGCGCGAACGCTGTCGGACAGGGTGGGGGAAGAGTCGTCCATGACTTCTCCTGTGTGGGGGTGCCGACCGATGCCGTCGGACCACGGCCCGCAAGCGGGCGTGGTCGAACGGGGGTGGGGTGGGTGCGCGCAGCCCGGTCGGCGGGGGTGGGTTGCGCGTGACACGTGTGGACGTTGCCCGCACCCGGACGGGGGTGTCTCAGGTCAGCCGGATGCGGCTCTGCAGCAGCTTCGACGGGCCGGTGGAGAAGGGGGCCGTCATCGGCGAATCGGGGTGGGGTGGATACCCGGAACTACATCGGCAGCGCAACAGCGCTGTCAATAGTCGTGCACCGGATATCCGTTCGCGGAATCGGGTGAGGTCCATTCGCCTCGTACGGCCGGGACCTGACGGAACAAGCCCGGTTCCGGCCATACGATTTCGTTATCCGCCCCATCAGGAATTCGGGCCTTCCCGGGACTCGCGCTTTCGCCGAGCATCGGACCCGGGCTCCCGGGAGGGGCGTGTCGCGGTGCTGCCGTTGTACCTGAGGTGGGGGGCGGGGGGGGCCGGCCGGCCCCCCCGCAGGGACAGGCTGTTATAAAAAAATGTACCAGCCCCGGACAAATACAGT
>NZ_JBHXKE010000047.1:0-5860 GCF_042722765.1 Kitasatospora sp. NPDC058406 | reverse complement strand
GGGGGGTGTCGGGGTGGTGCGGTTTTAGCGGTGGGGGGGGCCGGGGGGGCCCGTCGGCCCGCACCTCAGGTACGGCTCTCAGTAGCCGAGTTGGGCTGCGGTGAGCACGAGGGGGCCGATGACCGTCTTACCGGCTGCGTTGATCCAGGTGGCGGTCAGCTTCGCCTGCGTGGCGGTGCTGGTGTCGGCCTCCAGCTTGAGGAAGGTACGGGGCTCGGCGACCTTGTCCACGAGACCGACAGGAGGGGTGCCCACGTGGTGCACGTCGGCGGCCGTCTTGTCGTGCAGCGGGCTGACGACGAACTCCCACAGGTCATAACCGACGTTCGGGTCCCCGTGGTTCTTCAGGGTGCGGGAGACGTGGATGTCCCCGCTGAGCAGGACGCAGCCCTTGATGTTGTTGTCCCTGATGTGCTTGAACAACTCGGCCCGCTCGGCCTGGTAGGTGAACCAGTCGTCGCTCTCGGGGCCGGCCTTGTCGTACCAGGTCATTCCCGAAGCGAGGAGCTTGAACTTGGCGGTGCTCGCCTTCAGCTTCCCGAACAGCCAGTCCTTCTGGACGCTCCCCATGCAGACCCGCGGGTTCGAACCCGAGTTGGAGAACCACCGCGGGTCGATGAGGAACACCTCGACCGGGCCGCGCCGGAAGGACGTGTAGATGCCCTCACCGGGACCCCGGCCGGTCACCGCCTGGGTCCCGTTGGTGGCGTGGCCGAAGGAGGCGTTGGCGCGGTAGTCGACGAACACCTGGCGGAACAGGTCCTTCTTCACGAAGGTGCCGTCGGAGCCGTTGGCGCCGTAGTCGTGGTCGTCCCACGTCCCCCAGACCGGCATCGACCTGACCAGGTTGTCGATTCCGGGCGCGGCCAGGAACTCCCGGTGGGTCCTGCGCGCCTTGGTCAGGACCTCGGTGTCCGTGGGGGGAGTGCCGCCCTTGAAGCTGAGCCCCCGGTCGGCGTACGGGGTGTCGCCGAGCATGACGAAGCCCTCACACTGGCTGTCCAAGATCTGCTTCCACACGGGGTTCGAGATGCTGTGTGCGCAGGAGCCCACGCCCAGGATGACCTTGGTGGCCGCGGACGACACCGGTGCGGTCCTGAACTTCCCGGTCAGCGGGACGGAAGGGGCGTCGGGGGTCGTACAGGTGATGGTGAAGGTGTAGTCCGTGTCCGGCGTCAGGCCCGTCACGTCGAACAGGACGGTCTCGTCGTTGTCGGCCATGATGGTCCGGTCGGCGGGTTGGTTCACGGCCCCGCCGCTCACCTGGCAGCTCCAGATCGGGTAGGCCACCCGGTTCACACCCGGCCGTGCCCAGATCCGTGCCGTGGTCTCGCTCACGTCGCCGACGAGCGGACCGGCCTTGGGCGACGGGGTGGTGGACACGCCGGGCGCGCTCGAAGCCCGCACCTTCTGCACGTACCCCGTCAGGGCGTTGAAGAAGGCGTGACTGTCCTCGATGGCGGCGGCGGACTCGACCGGCGTGGTGCCGTCCGCCGCGTAGCACTTGTCGATGGTGAGGCTGGAGACCAGGTACCTGCCCTTCTCGTGCCTGCCCTCCACCAGGGCCGCCGGGAAGCCCGTCGTTCCCGGCACGCAGGACAGGAGCACGCGCATCTCGGCCCAGGCCCCCAGCGACTCCCAACTGGTCCAGAGCTTCTTCTCGTATCCCCCGTCGCTGCGCCGGGTCCGGCGGCCGGTGAGCACCTGGCCACTGGTGGCCGCTGCCGTGGACACCGCCAGAGGCTTCACCAGCGGGTGGTTGGTGTCCACCGGGTAGATCGTGTTGGAGTCGTAGTCGGTGCGCACCGCGTGCATCGGGACCGCGTCGTACTGGTAGTCGAAGACCGGCAGGTAGGGAACGCCGACACCGGGCCGGTCGGGCTGGGCGAGGTCGAGGACCACTCCGCCGGCCTTGACGAAGGCCTGCAGCGACGCACGCTGACCCGTCTCGAAGGTGGAGTACGAGGGCAGGGTGCCGGCGAAGCTGCCGAAGGCGACCAGGGCCACCTCCTGAACACCGTTCACGGCCGCCGCGGCCGCCGCGTTCGCCGCGGACAGCGTGGACGGCGCGGCCTGGTAGCGCACCCCCTGGTTCGGGTTCAGGGTGATCACGGCGAAACCGGCGTTCTCCAGCAGCGTCTTCAGCCCGCGGGCGTTGGTCTCCGCATCAGGTTCGTCCAGAACCGCCGCCACCAGCCCCGACCAGGGGTTGGCGTGCGCCTCCGCGGTGGCGCCGGTCATGGTGGTACCGGCGGTGGCCATCACCGCGCCGGCGCCCAGCAGCTGTACGACCCTCCGGCGGCTGATCTCGGAGGGGGTGCGGGAAGAGTCATCCATGGTCTTCTCCTGAGGGGGTGTGTCAACCGGTGCCGTCGAACCACGGCCCCGGCAAGGGCGTGGTCGAGCGGGGTGGGGTGGGTACGGGAGACCCGATCGGTGGGGTCGACGGTGCGTGTCGCGCGGGGCGGCCGTCGGCGCCGGGGTGGGGGCGTCACGGGTCGGCCGGACGAGGGTCTGCAGCCGCTCGGGTGGCCGGTGCCGTTCAGGCAAGAACCGGCGAAAACGGGCGGGGCGACTGAGTCGAACTACAGCGCCAGCGAAACCGCGCTGTCAATACTCACGCACCGGATATCCGTGCGCGGAATCGGGGACGGGGACTCTCTTCAAGATCCCGGGGAAGGGCGCGAGCGGCGGGTCACCGCTCCGGCCCCTCGGTCCGGTCCGGATCGATTCCTCCCGACGGCCGGGGTGTTCCCCGGGAATCCGCGACGGGTCGTCGAGGGGCGGGGATCCACCGGTCGCCGGCCACCGCGATCGCCCAGGGACCGAACCGACGGGGTGAAGTGCCGCCGCCTTCAGAGGAATTGGGGCCGGTGCCGCGCTCCGGCCGACCGGCGACCTCCGGCGGCCCCGGAGCCTCCTGAACGTCCCGACACCTCCCGCGCCGACCTTCCCGACCGGGCGTCAGGCATCATCCCGGCCGATCCGGCCAGGGTGTTACCGAGCGGAAATCCGCAGGACACGATCCGGACTTCTCACGCCGACACCGGGCACGGAGCGCCCCCATACGATTCCGCTATCCACCCCATCACCATTTCGGGCCTTGCCACCGCCCTCCCCCTCACCAACCATCGGATCCCGCGCTCCCGGGACGGGGCGTAGCGCGATGCCGTCGCCCCGGGCCCGGGCCGCCGTTCTCGTCGGAACGGGACGCAGGTGCGCTCCGCCCGCGCGGCGGCGGCACTGCACACCACCCTCAGGACCACCCGGAGGCAGGGCCGCCATGACCGTCACCCATCCGCACCCCGAACACGTCCGCCCCGCACCGGACCGTGACCGCGCCACCACCACGGCGCGGGGCACACCCGCCGAACAACTCGGCGCCCTTCCCCGCGCACCGGGACAGGAGACCGCGCGACGGCGTCCCGCCTCCGGGACGAGTGTCGTCGCCCTGGACGTCGGCGCGCGCTACATCAACGGGACCGTGATGACCGGCGACGGCCGGGTGCGGGAGTCCGAGCGCTGGTACACCCGGCCGCACCGGGGCCCGGACGCCGTGCTCGACACCCTCCTCGGCTGCGCGAGCGACCTCGCCGCGCTCGCCGGCCGCCGGGGAATGCCGGTGGTGGCGGCCGGCCTCGTGGTCGGCGGATCCGTCGACCGGATCACGGGCCTCGCCACGGTGCCCCGACTGGGCTGGGCGGGCACGCCGTTGCGCTGCTGGCTGGAGGAGCACCTCGACGTGCCCGTCGCCCTCGGGCACGCGGGGCACGCCGGTGCCGTCGCCGAGGGGAGGCTCGGAGCCGGTCGCGGGTGCGACGCGTTCGTGTTCGTGGCATCGGGCGACCCGGTCCTGGCCGCGGTGCTGCGCGGAGGGCAATCAGCGGGGTCGGCGGCCTTCGCCCCGGGCGGGGACTCGCCGGACGACCGGACGGTGACGCTGCGGAGCGCGGACAGCAGGGCGCTCGCCGAGATGATCCTGGCCGCCGAGGTGGAGCGGGTGGTCGTCGGCGGACCGCTGCCGGCGGCGGACACGGCCCTGCGGCAGGAGATCGGCTCCGTCCTCCGGAGGAACAACCGGCGCGGTCCGCGCCCGGAGGTGGTCGTGGGACGGGTGGGCGGCAGGGCGGCCTGTCTGGGAGCCGCCATGTTGGCCCAGGAGCTGGCAGGGAGCCGCTGACGGCGCTCCCCTCCCTCCCCCGCCCCGTTGCCACACCGGGCACCGGGCACCGCGCACCGGGCTGATCCGTGCCTTCACCGGATCGTTGCCAAAGAATTCTCCAAGGCCGACTCAAGCTGCCGTAAAGCAGCGGTCCGCACTTATGACCCGGATAACCGGATCGGGGGTTCCTCCCGATCCGCCACGCCACCACCCTTGCGTTACCAACAGATACGCGCCACGTAAACGAAACGCTAAGGAGCCCCCCGTGACCACCGGGAATTTCACCGTCAACGGCAGGACGTACGCCAGGCCCGCAAACCCGGTCGTCGTCATCTGCATCGACGGCAGCGAGCCGGACTACCACATCGAGGCGATGGCGGCCGGTCGGATGCCCTGGCTGAGCAAGGTCCTCGAAGACGAGGGGACCTCGTGGCCGGCGCACTGCGCGATGCCCGCCCTCACCAACCCCAACAACGTGTCCATCGCCACCGGCCGGCCGCCGGCCGTGCACGGCATCAGCGGGAACTACATCTTCGACACCGGGCTCGGTGAAGAAGTCCTGATGAACGACAAGCGGTTCCTGCGCGCGCCCACCCTCCTGGCGGCGGCGAACGAGGCCGGACTGGACGTCGTCGTGGTCACCGCGAAGGACAAGCTGCGCCGGCTGCTCGGCGCCGGTCTCGTCGAGGAGGGCCCCTCGCTCGACGGGTCCGGCGAGTTCGTCCCGCCCTCGCGCCGGGGCATCTGCTTCTCCGCCGAGAAGGCCGATCTGGCCACCGTCGAGGAGAACGGAATCGGCGACGTTCTCGACATGGTCGGAAAGCCGCTCCCGACCGTATACTCGGCCGACCTCAGCGAGTTCGCTCTCGCCGCCGGCGTGAGAATTCTCGAAACCCGCGGCGCTGACCTGATGTACCTGTCGCTGACGGACTACATCCAGCACAAGAACGCGCCGGGTACCGAGGCCGCCAACGACCTCTACGAGAAGATCGACCACTACGCGGGTCGGCTGGCCGAACTCGGTGCGACCGTCGTGCTCACCGCCGACCACGGCATGAGCGCCAAGACCGACGCCCAGGGCCGCGCCCAGGTCGTCTTCGTCGAGGAGGAGGTCCGACGCATCCTCGGCGTCCCCGCGGACGCCGAGGCCGAGGGTCTGCGGGTCATCCTGCCCATCACGGACCCGTACACGGTGCACCACGGCGCGCTCGGTTCCTTCGCGAGCGTGTACCTCCCCGAGGGCGCCGACCGCGACGCCACGATCGGCGCCCTGCGCGCCATCGGGGGCATCCAGGAGGTGCACGGCCGCGAGGAGGCGGCCGCGCGCTTCGCGCAGCCCGCCGACCGCATCGGCGACATCGTGGTCCTCGCCGAAGCCGGCACCGCCCTCGGCCGCTTCCCCGCCTGGCACGACCTCAGCGGGCTGGACGCCCCGCTGCGCTCCCACGGGGCACTGGGCGAGCTCCAGATCCCGTTCCTGATCAACCGTCGACTCCCGGAGCCCGAACCGCTCGACGAGCCGTACGGCGACCCCGCCGTCATCCACAACTACGACGCCTTCTGGGTGGCCACCACACTCGTCGCCCAGCAGGAGAGCGGTACCGCTCACGCGCACTGACACGCCGCGGCCGCCCCTTCGGGGGGCGGCCACGGTACCGGCGGCAGCCGCCGCCCCGACCTCGCGCCGCCTGCCCTGCG
>NZ_JBHXKE010000046.1:0-43887 GCF_042722765.1 Kitasatospora sp. NPDC058406 | reverse complement strand
GGCTCGCACGGGCCCGCGCACCGGGCCCGCCCCCGTTCGGCAGGAGCCCGTCCGGTCGGGCGGACCGGTCGGATATATTCGGGCCGAGACAAAGTCCCGCCCGCTCGGGCCCCGCCCGGCCCCGCCCGAGGAGCATCCGGTGACCCAGCCCCCGCGCGCCACGCCGCGCACCACGTCACGGACCGCACCGCGCACCCCCGCGACCGCGACCACACAGACCGTGGCGCAGGTCAACCAGACCGTACTGCTGGAGGTACTGCGCCGGCACGGCTCGCTCTCCCGGCAGCGGCTCGCGGCGGAGAGCGGCCTCTCCACCGCGACCGTGCACCGCCTGGTCGAGGTGCTGCGGACGGCCGGACTGGTGATCGTGGAGACCGAACGGGCGCCGTCCAGCGGGGGGCGGCCGCCGCAACTCGTCCGCTACAACGCCGGTGCGCAGACCGTGCTCGCCGTGGCGATGCGGCCGCGCCGGATCGTCGGCGTGGTCGCCGACCTGCACGGCACCGTGCTGCACGAGACCGAGCACCACTGGACCGGCCTCGGCCCCGACCGGAGCCGCGAGCCGTCCGCCGAGGACCTCACCGGGCCGCTGCTGGCCCTGGTCGACGGCCTGCGCACGTGGGCCGGCCGGCACGCCGGCGCCCCGCGCGCCCTGGTGGTCGGAGTGCCCGGCGTGGTCCGGGACCGGACGGGGCTGGTGGAGTTCGCGCCGGCGCTGGACTGGCCCGGGATGCGGCTGCGCGCACTGCTCCAGGAGCGGTTGGGCATCCCGGTGGCGGTCGAGAGCAACGTCGACCTGGTCGCGCTGGCCGTCCGGCACAGCGAGGCCGGTGCGGGGGTGAGCGACCTCGCGGCGGTGGTGGTCGGGATCGAGGTCGGCGCCGGGATCGTGCTCGGTGGCCGCCTGCACCGGGGGCGGCTCGGCTCGGCGGGCGCGCTCGGCCACCTGATGACCGACCGGCGGGCGCTGGACCGGCCGCTCGGCCGGACCGGCGACACCCAGTCACGGATCGGCGACCACGCCGTCGACCGGCGGATCACCGAGGCGGGGCTGACCGTCACCGGCACCTCGGCCGAGCGGGTCGCCGAACTGTTCCGGCTGGCCCGGGAGGGGGAGCCGGCCGCGGTCCGGCTGGCGGACGAGTTCACCGACGACCTGGCCCTGCTGGTGGCCAACCTGACCAGCGTGCTCGGGCCCGAACTCGTCGCGCTGGGCGGCCGGTTGTTCTGGGAGAGCGGGGGCGAGATGCTGCCCGCGATCGAGTCCCGCCTGCAGGGCCGGGTCCCGGTCCTGCCGCGCCTGATGGTGGTGCACTCGACCACCACCGAGCTGGTCGGCGCCGCCGCGTCCGCCGTCCGCCTCGCCGACGGGGCGACGTTCATCACCCGCTGAACCGCCGGGCCGGCCTCGCCCCGCCGGCCCGCCCAGGGCCGCCACCCCCGCACCGCCCCCTCGGACCCGCCGCACGGCCCCGAACCCGCGCCTCCCCCTTCCCGCACGCGCCCGCGTGCGCCCTCCCGGGCCTTCCGCCACCCCTCCAGCGCCTCCCCGCGTCCCACTATTTCTCAGTGTGATAGAAACTCTCCGTGGGCACTCGACCAAGGGAGACCCGAATGTTCGCGGCCGCCTTCGCGATGGACCCCGTCCGCTTCCCCGACGTGTACGGACCCGAGGCTCGCGCCCGGGTGGTCGCGCGGGCGGAGACGGTCGAGGACCCGGCCGGCCCCGGTGGGGTCTGGAGCGCCGAACGGCTCGCCGCCGACCCGGACGCGCTGCGCGACGTCGAGGTGCTGTTCACCGGCTGGGGCGGCCCCGTCCTCGACGCGGCGGCGCTCGCCCGGATGCCCCGGCTCGCGCTGGTGCTGTACGGCGCGGGCTCGGTGCGCCGGATCGTGACCGAGGAGTTCTGGGCCACCGGCATCCCGCTCGTCACCGCCGCCCACGCCAACGCCCTGCCGGTCGCCGAGTTCACCGTCGCCCAGATCGTCTACGCGCTCAAGGACGGCTGGCGGCACGTGCTCGCCGCCCGCGCCGCCCGCGCACCGGTCCGCGTCGGCCGCGCCCCGGGTGCGTACGGCGCCACCGTCGGCGTCCTGTCGCTGGGCGCGACCGGCCGCCTGGTCTGCGAACGGCTGCGCGACTACGACGTGCGGGTGGTCGCCCACGACCCGTACGCCGCACCCCCGCCGGGGGTGGCGGCCGTCGGCCTGGAGGAACTCTTCGCCACGGCGGACGTGGTGACCGTCCACACGCCGCTCACCGAGGAGACCAGGGGGCTGGTCGGCCGGTCCCTGATCGCCGCCATGAAGCCCGGCGCGACGCTCGTCAACACCGCACGCGGCGCCGTCCTCGACCAACCCGCCCTGCTGGACGTGCTCGCCGAACGACCGGACCTGTTCGCCGTACTGGACGTCACCGACCCCGAGCCTCCGCCGCCCGGCTCGCCGCTGTTCACCCTGCCGAACGTCGTGGTCACCCCGCACCTGGCCGGCAGTCAGGCCCTGGAGCGCCGGCGCCTCGGCGACCTGGTGGTCGGGGAGTTCGAGCGCTGGACGCTCGGCGAGCCGCTGCTCCGGGCGCTCGACCGCCGCACCTACGAGCGGATGGCCTGACCGTGACCGACCGCCCCGCCGACGACCGGCCTGTGGACGACCGACCGGCAGACGACCGACCTGTGGACGACCGGCCGAACGTCCTGGTGGTCCTGACGGACCAGCAGACCGCCGGGGCGATGAGCGCCACCGGCAATCCGCACCTCGCCACCCCGCACATGGACGCCCTGGCCGCCGCCGGCACCCGGTACCGCCAGGCGTACTGCGCCCAACCGCTCTGCGCACCGTCCCGGGCGAGCCTGCTCACCGGGCAACTGCCCAGCAGCCTCGGGGTCACCGGGAACGAGGGCGGCGCGGAGCCGGTGCTCGGCCGGCTGTTCGCCGACGCCGGCTACGACTGCGGCTACGGCGGCAAGTGGCACCTGCCCGAACTCGACCTGCCCGACGGGCACGGCTTCCGCCGCATCCACCCGGCCGGGGACGACGCCGGACTGGCCCGCGCCGCCGCCGCGTTCGTCCGCGAGCGGCGCGACCGGCCGTTCCTGCTGGTCGCGTCGTTCCTGGAACCGCACGGCATCTGCGAATGGGCACGCGGTCAGGACCCGAAGACCGGGCCGCTGCCCGCCCCGCCGCCCGCCGAGGACTGCCCGCCACTGCCCGCCAACTTCCCGCCCGCCCCGTACGAGGCCCGGCTGCCCCGGCTGGCCCAGCGGGCCTGGGCGCACACCCACCCCACCGAGGAGTGGAGCGAGGACGACTGGCGGCGGTACCGGTACGCGTACTACGCACTGGTCGAACGGGTGGACGCGCACCTCGGAACGGTCCTGTCCGCGCTCCGCGAACCGGCCGACGGGCCGGAGCAGCGGCAGGAGGGACGCCGGGAGACGGTGGTGGTGTTCAGCTCCGACCACGGCGACGGCGCGGGCGCGCACCGGTGGAACCAGAAGTGGGCCCTGTACGAGGAGTCGGTGCGGGTGCCCTTCCTGGTCAGCGGCCCCGGCGCCGCGGCGGGTGCCGTCAGCGACCGGCTGGTCTCCACCGGCCTGGACCTCGTCCCGACGCTCTGCGACCTGGCGGGCGTCACCCCGCCGCCCGGCCTGCCGGGGCGCAGCGTCCGCGCCCCGGAACCCCGGGAGACGGTCGTGGTGGAGACGCGCTGGGAGCTGCCCGGCTTCAACAACGCGCTGGGCCGGATGGTCCGGGACCCGCGGCACAAGTACGTCTGCTACGCCTGGGGCGACCACCGGGAGCAGCTCTTCGACCTCACCGCCGATCCCGGCGAGATGGTCAACCTGGCCGTGGACGCGCGGCACGCGGCGCTGCTCGACCGGTTCCGCTCCCTGCTCGCCGTGCACTGCGCCCGTTCCGGCGATCCGTTCGCGCGCTTCCTCCCGGCGCCGCGGGCGGGTTGACGGTCCGCCGCCCGGGAGGGCCCGGACCGCTCGTCAGGGGATGCGTCAGGCCGTGTCGCCGTCCAGCCCCAGCAGTTCGCGGGTCCGGCGGTACTTGGCCGCCAGCCGTTCGGCGGTCGCCGAGTCCAGGCTCGCCAGCCGGGCCGGGTCGGAGTTGTGCGCGAGGTCGGCCTGCTTGACCAGCAGGGCGCCGGGGGTGGCCAGGATGCGCGCGGTGTACCCCTCCAGCGGTTCGCCGGGGCGCTTGGTGAGCGCGTCCACGATCGCCTTGGTGGCGTCGGTGAGGGCGGCCCCGGCCAGCCAGTCACCGGTCAGCGCGTCGTCCTCGATCGCGTCGTGCAGCCAGCCCGCCGCGATCTGCTCGTCACTGCCGCCGCGCACCGCGACGCCGTTCGCCACCGCCGCCAGGTGCTCGGTGTACGGGTGACCGTTCTTGTCGGTCTGCCCCGCGTGGGCGCTCCGCGCGATCCGTTCGACCTCGGCCAGGCTCAGGTACTCCACAGCGCCATCCTAGGGCCTGCCGCCGCCGGCCGGGTCCCGGGACCCTCCTGGTCGGCCCCGCACCGCCGCCTGGTTGACTTCCGGTCCGGCGGCCCGCCGTGGGCCACCGCGACCGCACCCGCCGGTGCCGCCGGTGCCGCCGGTGCCGACCCTGCCGAGGACGCCATGCCCAGCCTGCCTCCGCTGATCTCCGGCTTCGCCCCGATCTGGGCGCTCACCGGGGTGGGCTACCTGCTCGGTCGGAGCGGGCTGCTGGGGGGCCAGGCGGAGCAGGTGCTGAACCGGTTCGTCTTCCACGCGGCCATGCCTGCGGCACTGTTCCTGATGATCGCCCGGACCCCGCTGGACCGGTTCGCCAATCCGTCGATGGCGGCGTTCGCCGCGGGCACGGCGGTGGCGGGCGGGCTGGGGCTGCTGGCCTCGCAGCGGCTGTTCGGGCGGGGCCTGCCGGAGCGGACGGTCGGCGGCATGGCGGCGGGCTACGTCAACTCGGCCAACCTGGGCATCCCGGTGGCGGTGCAGGTGCTCGGCGACGCCTCGTTCGTGGGGCCGGTGGTGCTGTTCCAGATCCTGGTGGTCACCCCGGTCGTGCTGACCGTCCTGGACTCGGGGCGCGCCGGGCTGCGGGCAGCGCTCACCCTGCCGCTGCGCAACCCGATCCTGCTGGCGGTGGCCCTCGGCGCCGTGCTGTCGGCGACCGGTTGGCGACCGCCCGCCGAGCTGAATCGTTCCTGCGAGCTGCTCGGCGGTGCGGCCGTGCCGACCGCGCTCGTGGCACTCGGCCTCTCGCTGTGCCACCGGCCGGCGGTCACCGGCGCCGCCCGGTACGCGGAGGTCGGGGTGGCGGTGCTGACGAAGACCGTCGTCCAGCCGCTGGCCGCCTACGCGGTCGGGGCGTTCGTCCTCCACCTGTCGGCCCACCAGCTGCTCACCGTGGTCCTGTTCTCCGCGCTGCCGACCGCGCAGAACGTCTTCGTGTACGCCCGCGAGTACGGTCGCGGCGCCGCACTGGCGCGGGACGCGGTGCTCTGCTCCACCCTGGTGTCGATGGCGACGCTGTCGCTGGCCGCGTGGGCGCTCGGCCCGGCCTGAGGCCCCGGGCCGGGGCGGGCCCCCGACCCCGCCCCGGCCCCGGACACCGGCCCCCCGACACCGTTGTCCGGGCGCCCGCACCTGCCGCGTGGGCGGTCAGCGGTCCCGTACGGCGATCAGCTCGCGTCCGCGCAGCGTGTACAGCACGCCACCGTCGTCGGCCGCGACCCGGGCGCCGCTGTACCACTCGGCGTCCACCTGGACCAGCACGGTGGCGGCCAGCGTCTCCGGGTCGAGCCGGAACAGCGTCCGCTCGCTGATCCCGTACAGCCGGTCGTCCACCACCAGCAGGCGCGGGTTGGCGGAGGTGATCGCGCGCAGGTCGGCGCGGGCACCGATCACCGGCGCGGGCGCGCCGCCGCCGGGGCGCCGCCGCGCCGTCCGCAGGTCGACGGAGAACACCTGCCCGTTCACGGTGATGCCGAACAGCCACCGGCCGTGGACCGCCAGGCTGCTGATGCCGGAGCCGAGGTTCGTGCCGATCCGCCAGAGCTCGCGCCCCGCCTCGGGGTCCCAGGCGGCGAGGTCGCCGCGCGGACCGGTGGTCTTGGCGTTGTCGCCGCCGAGGAACGCCTGCCCGTGGCCCACCGCCACCGCGCGGACCAGCTGCTCGGACCCGAGCGGGTCGACGTGCACGGTGGGCCGGCCGCTGCCGGGCCGGTAGGTGACGAAGGACCCGCCGCCGGTGGTGTCGGCCTGCACCCCGAGCAGCAGCAGCCCGTGCTCCTCGTCCCAGCGGATCGTCTGCGGCCGGTTCTGCTCCTGCGGGAGGACGGCCTCCTGCACCGGCTCCGTGTCCTCCCACGGGTTGTACCGCCAGATGCCCTGCGAGGAGTAGACGCCCAGGTAGAGGGTGTCGTCGTCGAGGATCACGGTGTCCTTGGCCTCGCCGGGCACCGGGAGCTTGCGCACCGTTCCCGCGCGCAGGTCGTGCAGCGCGATCGAGCCGTTGCCGCCGACGTAGACGCGGCCGTTCCGGGCCGCCAGCGACATGCCGAGCTGAGCCTCGGCCGGCGCTCCGGCGGCCACCAGGTCGGTGGTGGTGACGGCGGCCGTGGAGGTGGAGAGGGTCCACGCGGTGCCGCCCTCGGTGACGCCCACCAGGGTGTCGCCGAGCCGGCCGAGGCCCCAGGAGTTGCCGTCCGGGACGGGCACGGCGAACTGCTCCAGGGTCCCGGCCGCGAGCCGGTACCGCCAGACGACGCCCTGCTCGGTGGAGGTGAACCAGACGGTGTCGCCCAGGCGCTGGAAGTTGGTGATGCTCTTGGTGCCGGGCACCGGGAACGACCGCAGCACCGTGTGGGTGGCGGGGTCCAGGAAGGCGACGTGGGCCGGCTTGCCCTCGGTGGAGACGGCCAGCAGGTCGTCCCCGAGCGCGGTGATCTGCCGGATGATCGTGTCGGCCGCCAGCTCGGGCGGGGTGATGTCGGCGATCCGGCCGGTGGCCCGCTCGACCGCGAACAGGCTGGCGAGGGTGGCCCCGCCGCCGCCCGCCAGGTTGCTGCCGACACCCAGGTAGGCGTGGGTGGCGGTGGCCTCGACCGCCCGGCCCTGGGTGGCGCCCGGCGCGGGCGAGGCGACCTCCGTGAGCACGCCGGTCGCCGGGTCGTACGCGTACAGGCCGGGGCCGGCCGCGCGGCCCTTCTGCCGTCCGGTGGCGTACACCACGCCGTCGGGGGCGACCGCGACGTCCCGGACGTCGGCGCCGGGCACGTTGACGAGGCCGCGCACGCTGCCGTCGGCCGGGTCGAGGCGGTAGAGGTTGACGGCCTTCGGCGCGTCGGTGACGCCCAGGTAGAGGCGGCCCCCGTGGGCGGCGGAGCCCTGCACGAAGTTGCCGGTCGGCAGGGTGGCGGTCGCGGTGACCCGCCCGGTCGGCACGTGGTAGCCGACCACCTTGGCGGGCGCCAGGTTCCGCGAGCCGATCCAGAGCGTCTCGCCCAGCAGGGTGGCGCTCATCAGCGGGAAGTCGGCGTTCCCCGGGCCGAGGCCGGTCACCTCGGGGGCGCGGGGCGAGCGCGGCGCGGCGGCGGCGGGGCCGACACCGAGTGCGGTCAGGGCGGTCACCGTACCGGCGCCGAGGAGGAGTTGGCGGCGGGAGGGGCTGGCGGACGTCATGGTGCTCCTAGGAGGGGGCGGCGGGGATATGCGCGGCGGGCGGCACGGGGTGCAGGCGGGCGGACAGGCAGGCGGGGCGAACCGGAAGGCGGCGCGCGTCAGTGCGCGGCGGCGGCCAGCAGCTGCCTGGTGTACGGGTGCGCGGGCGCGGTGAACAGCTCGGTGGAGGGGGCGTGTTCGACGACCCGGCCGTGACGCATCACCAGCACCTCGTCACAGAGGTGGCGGACGAGCGCGAGGTCGTGCGAGATGAACACCAGCCCGACGCCGGTCCGTCGGCGCAGATCGAGGAGGAGGTTGAGGATCTGGGCCTGGACGGACACGTCCAGGGCCGAGGTCGGCTCGTCCGCCACCAACACCTCCGGGCCGACCGCGAGCGCCCGGGCGATCGCGACGCGCTGGCGCTGCCCGCCGGACAGCTGGTGCGGCCGGGAGTCGAGCAACCCCGCCGGGAGTCCGACCAGTTCGCGCAACTCGTCGACGCGAGAGAGCGGCAGGCCGTGGGTCAGCAGCGGCTCGGTGAGCGCCTGGCGGATCGTCATGCGCGGGCTGAGCGAGGCGTAGGGGTCCTGGAAGACGAACTGGACGCGACGGCGCAGCGCGCGCTCCTCCTCCGGGGTGACCTCCGCCCAGGAGCGTCCGCCGACCCGGACGGTCCCGTGCTGCGGGCGGAGCAGCCCCAGCAGGGCGCGGGCCAGCGTCGACTTGCCCGAGCCGGACTCGCCGATCACCCCGACCGCCCGGCCCGGCGCCGCCGTGAGGCTGACGCCCTCCAGCGCCGGCGCTCCCCGGCGGCCACGGCCGTAGCGGACGGTGAGGTTCTCGGCGACCAGCACCGGCTCCGCCGCGACGGGAGCGTCCCCGGCGGGGCTGGTCGCCGCGGCGGCGGCCCGGTCGTCGGCGGCCGGGCCCGCCCCCGGCGGGTCGGTCCGCCCCTGTCCCTGACCCTGCTCCTTCTCTCGTCCCTGCTCGTGCTCCGCTTCGTGCTCCGGCCCCTCCTCCGGCACCGGCACATGGCAGGCGAGACCGCGGTCCCCCACCACCTCCCAGGCGGGCACCTCCTCGGCGCACCGCGCGGTGGCGGCGGCACACCGCGGCGCGAAGGCGCAGCCGGGCAGCGGTTCGCCCGCGGCGGGCGGGCGGCCGCCGATCACGGCGAGCGGGCGGCCGGGCGGGCCATCCAGCCGGGGGACGGCGGCCAGCAGCCCGGCCGTGTAGCGGTGTCGCGGGCTCGCCAGCAGGGCCTTGGCCGGGGCTCGTTCGGCGATCCGTCCGGCGTACATGACCTGGACGGTGTCGCAGGTCCGGGCGACCACCCCGAGGTCGTGGGTGATCAGCAGGACCGCGGTGCCGGTCTCGTCGCGGAGCCGGACCAGGAGGTCGAGGATGCCGGCCTGCGTGGTGGGGTCGAGGGCGGTGGTGGGCTCGTCGGCGATCAGCAGGTCGGGCCGGTTGGTCATCGCCATGGCGATCAGGACCCGCTGGCGCATCCCGCCGGAGAACTCGTGCGGGCGGTCGCGGAAGCGGCGCTCCGGCTCCGGGATGCCGACCAGGTCGAGGAGTTCGAGCGCACGGGCCCGGGCCGCGGCCCGGGAGGATCCGTGCACCCGGGCGGCCTCGGCGAGTTGGCGGCCGATGGGCATCCGGGGGTTGAGGTAGGCGAGCGGGTCCTGGAACACCATGCCGATCCGGCGGCCGCGGACGGCCCGCATGCCGGGTTCGGGGAGGGTGAGGAGGTCGGTGCCGTCGAGGCGGACCGTCCCGGCCGTGGTCCGGCAGCCGGGCGGGAGCATCCGGTTGGCGGCGAGCGCGGTGAGGGTCTTGCCGGAGCCGGACTCGCCGACGAGGCCCAGGATCTCGCCGGGCCGGAGGGTGAAGTCCACGCCGTGGACGACCTGGTGGGGCCCGGCGGCGACCCGCAGGCCGGACACCTCCAGCAGCGGCGCCCCCGGGCCGGTGCGGCCGACGTCGTCGACGGCGGCGGTCGGGCCTGCACCGGCGGTCGGGCCGCCACCGGTGGTGCGGGCGGTCTCGGTGGGCGCGGTCACCGCAGTTTCTCCCGGTTGAACGAGTCGGCGAGCAGGGTCAGCCCGAACACCAGCAGACCGAGCAGCAGGACGGGCGCGAGGGCGTAACCGGGGTGCAGGAAGAGGTACTTGCTACCGGTGTTGATCATCGTGCCGAGCGAGGGGGTGGGCGGCTGGATGCCGAAGCCGAGGACGCTCAGCCCGCCCTCGATCTTGGCCGCGTGCGCCATCGCGACGGCGAGCAGTGCGGTGGCGGCGTCGGTGACGTTGGGCAGCACGTACCGGCGGAGGGTCCGCCCGCGCGGTACGCCGAGCACCCGGGCGGCCACCACGTGGTCACGGGCGAGCTGGGCCAGCAGGGCGGCGCGTGCCTGGCGGCCGAAGACGGGCAGGGCGCTGAGCACGATGGTGACGACCACACTGCCCAGGCCGGGCCGGACGATCAGCGCGATGGCCAGGCCGAGCAGCAGCCCGTGGAAGCCGAGCAGCAGGTCGAAGAGCCGCTGGACGGCCTCGCCGAGCAGGCGGTTGAGCCCGCCCGCCAGGCCGAGCAGGGTGCCCAGCACGGCGGCGACGGGAACGGCCAGCAGGCAGACCAGCAGCTCGATCCGGACCCCGTACAGCGCGCGGACCAGCAGGTCGCGGCCGACCTCGTCGGTGCCCAGCGGATGGTCCCAGGAGGGCCCGGCCAGTGCCTCGCGGCTCTGCTGGTACGGGTCCGCGGAGAGCAGCAGCGGGCCGAGCAGGCCGAGCAGCACCACCAGGGCGACCAGCGCCGCCCCGGTCCGGCCCCGCCTGCCCCGCAGTGCGGCGGGCAGCGCGGGCAGGGCCGGCAGTCGGCGACGCCCGGTGCTCCGGCCTGCGGGAGTGCTGTCGGCCGCGGTGGCCGCCCCTCCGGTCCCGGCGGTCCCGGCGGTTGCCGCCTCGGCCGGGGTCCCGACGGTGGTGTCCTGGGTCTCGGCGGTGGTGCTCATCGGGCCTCCCCGGTGCCGGCGCGGGCGATCCGCGGGTCGAGGCGACCGACCAGCAGCTCGGAACCGAGCTGGACGGTGACGGCCACGGCGACGGCGAGCATGATCAGGGTCTGGGCGACGGGGTAGTCCCGCTGGTTGATGGCGTCGAGCAGCAGTTGGCCGAGACCGTGCCGGGCGAAGAGCTGCTCGGCGACGACGGCTCCGCCGAGGAGTTCCCCGAGGTTGAGCCCGAACTCGACGCAGAACGGCGCCAGGCTGTTGGGCACCACGTGGCGCAGCAGGATGCGCCGGGGCGGCGCACCCTTGGCGACCGCGGTGAGCACGAACTCCTCCTGCCGGGTGCGGCGGATCTCGGTGGCGAGCAGCCGGGCGAGGACCACCGACCCGGGCAGGGCCAGCGCCACGGCGGGCAGCGCCAGGTACTGCACGGCCAGGTCCGGCGCGGTGAGGAGGTCCTTCTCGCCGCCGGCCGGCAGGACGCGGAGCAGGACCGCGAAGACGAAGACGAACAGCACGGCGGTGACGTAGACCGGCAGGGCCAGCACCGCGGTGGTGAGCGGGTCGAGCACCCGGGCCAGCCGGCCGCGCCGCTCGGCGGCCAGCGCGGCCCCCAGCAGCAGGCCGAGCACGAGCATCAGCAGACCTGCGGCGAAGGCGAGTTGGAGGGTCGAGCCGAGGCTCTGGCCGATCATCCTGGTGACCGGCTCGCGGTAGTGGAAGGAGAGTCCGGGGTCGCCGACGAGCAGTCCTCGCAGCCAGGTCAGGTACTGGACGGGCAGTGGCCGGTCCACGCCGAGCTGGCGGCTGAGGTGGTCGCGCTGCTCCTGGTCCGCCTCGGCCCCGAGGGCGGCGGAGACCGGGTCGCCGGGAGCCAGGTGGAGCAGCAGGAAGACGGCCACCGAGGCGAGCCAGAGGGTGGCCAGCGCTCCGGCGGCCTTTCTGGTCCAGTACGGCACGGGGGTTCTCCGGGTGGTCGGGCCATGCGGGCGGGCCGGGTGGTTCACCGGCCCCGGGCGGTGGGGGTCGCCCGGGGCCGGCGGCCGGCGGGGCGGGGCGGTTCGTCGGGCCGGGGCGGCGCCGGGATCCGGCCGGTCGGGGCGGACCGGGCCGGACCTGGCGGAGCCGGACGGGGCGGGACCGGACGGGACCGGGAGTCAGCCGGCCCGGCGGGTGTCGGTCAGCTTCAGGTAGCCGAGCGCGCTGGTGGACACGTCGTGCACCGAGGAGGCGAAGGCGTACGTCTCCCAGGCGTGTGCGAGCGTGATGTGGAAGGACTGCGCCAGCAGGTACTCGGACAGCTCGTGGTTGACGTCGGCCCGGGCCTGCTCGTCGGCGGCGGCGAACGCGCGGGCCTGCAGCTCCGCGTAGGCGGGGTCGGTGACGTGCGACGTGTTCTTGCCGACCTGGAGCGGCCCCGAGACCGTGATGCCGCTCAGCGGCGAGACGCTGACCATGCCGTGGTTGGCCACGAACAGGCCCTCCAGGGTGCCCTGCTGGATCTTCGGCTGGACCGCCGCGTTGTCCAGCAGCTGCACGTCGACGCCGAAGCCCGCCTGCTCCAGGTCGTACTTCACCAGCTCGACGAGCGAGGTGAAGATCGGCGAGTTGGCGGCGGTGAGCGGCACCCGGACGCCCTCCGCGCCGGCCTCCCGGAGCAGGCCCCGGGCCTTCTCCGGATCGTGCCGGTAGCGGGTGACCTGGTCCGGGGTGACCCCCGGGGTGTTGGACGGCCAGGGCAGGCTGCTGGCCTCGGCGTGGCCGCCGTAGACCTGGGCGACGATCCGCTCGCGGTCCACCGCGTACTGCAGCGCCTGGCGGACCCGGATGTCGTCGAAGGGCTTGGAGGCGACGTTCACCCCGAGGAACGCCTGCTGGTAGGAGGCCTTGGCGGACTGCACGGTGAAGCCGGGGTTGCCGGCCAGCACCTTGAGGTCGCGGCCGGGGACGGCGCCGATCAGGTGGGCCTGACCGGACTGCAGCGCGGACAGACCGGCCTGGCTGCTCGTCACCGACCGGACGGTGATCCGCTCGAACCGGGGCCGTCCGCTCTGCCAGTAGCGGTCGTAGCGGGTGAGGTCGAGCTGGTTGCCCCCCTTGAACTCCTGCCAGGTGAACGGGCCGGTGCCGTTGACCTTGTCGGAGGCCCTGCCCTCGACGTAGCTCCGGGCGTCGACGACGGGGTTGAAGGCGAGCGCGTCGAACAGGTTGCTGGTGGGCTTGGAGAGGGTGAGGGTGACCTCGCCCCGCGCACTGGCCTTCACGTCGGCCAGGCGCTCCAGCAGCGGCTTGACCTGGGAGCTCTTGGTGGCTCCGACCAGCGAGTACACGACGTCGTCGGCGTCGAGCCCGCGCCCGTCGTGGAACGTGACGTCCTCGCGCAGCTTGAGCACCAGCTTCAGCCGGTCGGCGCTCCACTCCCAGGAGGTGGCGAGCCAGGGCACCGGCTGGAGGGTCTTCGGGTCGAGGTCGACCAGCCGGTCCAGGACGAGGTTGACGAACGCCGGGGTGTCCGGGCCCCGGTGGAGCAGCTGGGTCGGGTCAGGTGCGCTGCCGTACACGATCTGCAGGTCGGGTGCGGAGGCGGTGGCGGACGCGCCCGCGGCGCCGCCGGGTGACGGGTCGGTGGCCGAGCGGCAGCCCGCCGCCAGCAGGGCCGCTCCGGCGCTCAGGCCGAGAAAGCCTCTTCGGGCCAGGCCGGGGTGGCGGGCCGCTTCGCTCATGGTGCTGCTACCTCTTGGTGGTTGGGTTCGGGGTGGCCCGCGGCACGGGGCCGCGGGCCGACGGGGCGGGGAACTCCCCCACCCGCCTCAGTACTTGGTGACGACCACGCTGTCGCTGTAGAGCACCACGTCGGGTCCGCCGGTCGGGTAGGAGATGCCCTTGGCCGGGTTCCAGTTGGCGCGGTAGATGCCGGTCTTGAAGTAGGGCGCCTGGTTCTGGTGGTAGTTGTTGAGCCCGCTGTGGGTGCCGACCTGGACGCCGTCGCGGAGCACGGTGATCGAGCCCGGCGTGGTGGCGGTGGACCAGGTGACGTCGAAGGCCCACTGGTTCCAGTGCCCGAACTGCACGGCGCCGAGCGGGATCACGGCCTCCTGCACGGTGGACGGGTCGGTCAGCCAGTGCACCTTCAGCCGCCAGTTGCCGTCCTTGACGGTGAGGGCGATCGGCGGCTTGGTGTCACTGCCGTCGGCGAGCGGGTAGCCGTGCCACTGGGCGACGATGGTCTCGGTGGAGGTGCGCACCCAGTCGGCGGGCAGGTAGTCGGCGAAGGCGAAGCGGTAGCCGCCCCAGCCGAGGGCGTTGACGGCGACCTCGGAGCGGTAGGACTGCCCGTCGTTGGGCACGCTGAACCGGCCGGCCAGGCCCGAACCGCCGGCGGGCCCGCCGGTGACGGTGATGCTGCCGTTGCCGTCGATCCGCTGACGGGTCCAGTTGGCGACGGTGCCGGACTCGAAGTCGTCCGAGAACACGGTGGTGGCAGCGGTGGTGGTGGCGGTGACGGCGGTGGCGGTTCCGGCGGTCGTGCCCGCGACGGCCGCCGGGGCGGCGAGGGTGCCGGTCAGCAGCGCGGCGGCGAGGGCGGTGCCGGCGAGCCGGCGTGCGGTGGGGCGGGACGGGGCCATGGGGATCGTGCTCCTCGGGACGTACGGGTTCGGGTGACGGTGACCGGGGCGGCCGGCCGACGACGGCTTCAGGCGTCAGCCGGCCCGTCGACAGGAGGCCGCCGCCGACCCGGCACGGCCCGTCCGCCCGGCGCCCGCGGCCCGCCCGACCCAGGTCGGGCTCGACCACGCCCACTGGTCGTTCAGCTGCCGGACCCGTACGTGGTAGAAGTCGCCGTCGCCGCCCGGCCGTTCGTCGATCAGGTCCAGCTCGGCCGTGAGCTCCCCGGCCGGCACCGCCCGGTCGAACCGGAAGGCCCCGGAGACGAACCCGCCGATGAACCCGGTCCGCGGCCCCTCGCGCAGCTCCCCGACGGCGTACGAGGTCTCGACCCCGTTGACGACAGCCGTCAGCCTGGTCCGGTCGTCGCCGGCGACCGCGAGCGAGAAGCCCTGGGTGGCGTCGGTCGCGGTGTTGGGGTTGCCCTCGGTCACGGTCCGCAGCCGCAGCTCGCCCGGGCCGGTGCGCCACCAGTCGGACGGGCGGTACGACGCGGGCTCGGCCGCGGCCGGGGCGACCGTCTCCGAACCGCGCAACCGGGGCTGGACGTCGAGCAGTTCGCCGCCCTCGACCCGCAGCGTGACGTCCCAGTGGACGGGCGTCTCGCGCTTGCCCCAGCCGACGGCGAAGCCCAGCGTGCCGTCGAACGCGGCGGACCGGGCGGCGGCGCCCAGCAGCTCGGGCCGGGAGACCCGGTGGATCGGCACGCCGTTGCGGACCACCTCGACGTGGTCGAGCGCGTCCCGGCCCTGCACGGTGACCCGGATCCGGCGGCGGTCGGCCGACGCGGTCTCGGCCCCCATCGGCGCCCCGTTCACGGAGGCCGCGAGCAGGATGCGGTCCCCGGTGATCGCGTAGGTGCTCCGCCGCTCGATCGCGTCCCAGATCGCCGGCCGGGTCAGTTCCGGCGCCCAGACGGCGAGCCGGCCGTGACCGTGGCTGCCGGGGAAGGCGCTGTGGTGGTCGGTGGAGCCGATCAGCCCGAACCGGTGGCCGAGCCGCAGCCCGTGCACGGCGGTCCCGGCGGTGTCGCGCGGGCCCATGGTGTGCAGGTAGGTGCGCGGCGCCTCGTCGGACTCGGCGCAGCCGTGCATCGACATCATCTCCACCACCGGGGCGAACTCCTCGGTGTAGGTGTCCCAGTTGATGCCGCGCCGCCCGGTGCCGTAGCCGATGTGGTGCGGAAGCGCCCAGGTCCGCACGCCCTCGGCCGCGAGGGCGCGCAGCCGGGCTCGCAGTTCCTCCAGGCCGGCGGCGCGGATGATCTCGCCGCGCGGGCCGTCGAAGTACACGCAGTGGTCCCCGTGGGCGAGGCTGTGCCACTCGAAGGACTGGAAGGTGACGAACCGGCCGTCCTCGTGGGCGGCGGCGGTCACCTCCTGGACGTGCTCCCAGCGGTCGGCGAGCCGGGCGAAGCCCTGGGTGTGGTAGTCGACCAGCGAGGCCAGCTCGGGGGTCCGCTCGGGGAGGTCGTGCCACCAGCCGTGGCCGGTGACGCTGGCGAAGTCGAGCTGGAGGCGGGCGTTGGCGTACGCGTCCTCGATCGGGCCGTGGCCGTAGCTGATGCCGCAGTGGTTGTGGATGTCGCCGACGTACAGGCCGAGACCGCCGTAGCCGGGCGCGTCGGTGGTGGGGGCTGTCATCGGGTCGGGCTTCCTCTACGGTGCGCGGCGAGCGATCGCCGCAAGATGTTTGATCGACTGTGAGAAGAAGTCTTTCCCGATCTTCCGGTGATGGTCAAGACCAGGCCGACCTGCGTTGCCCGATCGCCACAGGGGGAAACACAGGCTTCACAGAAGCCCGGCAGGCAGAAAGAGCCCCTTGCTGACCAGCGACATGCCGCCCGCCTCGGGACACCGTCTCGAAACTTTCTATCGATCTGATAGAAACTGCCGAAGCACCCCGCCGCCTTCCGTGAGGACGACCGCCAGCCATGCCGACCACCGCCCCGCGCACCCTGCCCACCCCGCCCGACCTCAGCGACTCCGTCCTCGTCCGCGCACCCGAGCGCCCCCTGCCCGGCTACTGGGCCGGCTGCCCGGGCATCCGCTACGAGGCCGACCGCGACCGCTTCCTGCTCACCTACCGCGAGCGCCGCCCGCGCGGCACCGACGGCCAGGACCGGGGCTGGCGCTGCGCGGTGGCCGAGAGCGGGGACGGCGTCGAGTTCCACGACGTCTGGTCGGTCGAGCGCGCCGAGCTGGACTCGCCGTCGATGGAGCGCTTCGCCCTGCTCCCCCGCGACGACGGCTACCTGCTCCACCTCAGCTACGTCGACCCGGCCGACAACCGCTGGCGGATCGACGCCGTCCGGGCCGGCGCACCGGACTCCTTCGACCTCGCCACCCGCACCCCGGTCCTCACCGCCGCCGGCACCGGCACCGAGGGCGTCAAGGACCCCTACCTGCTCGAACTCGACGGCACGGTAGAGATGTTCAGCACCGTCTCGCGCACCCGCGCCTTCACCGCCGAGGAGCAGGAGCTCGCCCACGCCGACGCCGACATCCACACCACCGGCCTCACCGTCCAGCCGACCGCGCGCGCCGGCTCGCCCGACGGACTGCGGTTCACCGCCCCTCCCGGCCGGGCCGCCGAGGTCCTGGACGTCGGTCCGCCCGGCGCCTGGGACGCCTACGAGGCCCGGATCACCGCCGTCCTCCCGGACGGGCGGGGCGGCTGGCTCGCGCTCTACGACGGCTCGGCCGACGCCGCCGGCAACTACGAGGAGCGCTGCGGCCTCGCCGTCTCCACCGACCTGCGGGAGTGGCACCGGCTGACCACCGACGGGCCCTGGCTGAACGTCCGCTACGCCGACGTGGTCGCCGCCCGGGGGCGCTGGTACCTGTACTACGAGCAGACCCGGCCGGACGGCGCGCACGAGCTGCGAGTGGCGGTCCTGGACGAGTTCGCCGGGCTCCGGCCGTAGCCGGGACGCGCCCCGCCGACGGCCTCGTCGGCTCGCATCCGTCCGGACCGTCCGGGACCGGGGGACCATGAACCTCAAGCACAAGATCGCGAAGGGCGCTGTTGCCGTCACAGTGGCGGCAGCCGCCACGTTCGGCCTTGCAGCCACCGCGAGCGCCACCCCGAACGCTCCGGCCGTCCAGGCTTCCGGCTCCCAGCGCGTCCTCGCGGTGAACAACCTCGGGCTGAACACCACGCAGGCCCAGAACGTTCAGCACTGGCTGCGGGGGTACTGGGGCTACACCGGCGCGATCGACGGCATCGCGGGCTCGGGCACGCAGACGGCGTTCAGGACCTTCGCCAACAGGATCTACTGATCCCGACCCGTGGGAGGACGGCCCGCCGGGGAACCGGCGGGCCGTTCGTCCGCAGAGCGCCCGCCCGGGGGTTCGCACCGGCAACGCGCACCGGGTCCGCGCTCGATGTCGCCGGTCGCCCCTGCGTCCGACTCGACCGACGCACCTGGCTCCGTCCGGACGGCAGCTCCGTACGCTCCGCCACTGCGGATCCGTAGCCCCCTCGCGGGCACGCCGGGTCGCGGCCGCGACCGACCGGTTGCCGCCGGCAGGCCGGCGTCACCGGGCCCGGGCCGTCGCCACCACGTCGGTCATCGCCGTCAGGAACCGCTGCGCCACCGCCAGCTCCGCCTCCCCGAAGCCGCCCATCGCGGTCACCAGATCGGCGATGAGCCCGCCGAAGAAGGCCTGCCCGAGCTCCGTCGCCCGGTCCTCCACCACCAGCCGGACCTTGCGACGGTCCTCCGGATCGCGCTCGCGCCGGATCAGGCCGAGCCGCACCAGACGGTCGACCAGACCGGTCGTCCCCGCCGAGTTCAGCCGCAACGCCTCACCGAGCCGCCCGGGAGTGACCACCGAACCGGCCCGCGCGGCGTCGAGCAGGTGGACCAGCGCCCGCAGGTCGGTCGGGTGCAGCCCGTGCCGCGCGGCGAACTCGGCGCCGAAGAGGTCGAGTTCGACGGTCAGTCCGCGCAGCAGATGGACCAGCTCCATCGGCAGCCGAGATTGCTCCACCCCGTGTCCTTTCCCTGGCGGTCCCCCGGACGTATTCTCTCGCTGAGCGAGATACATGCTCGGCGAGCGACTCCATCATCCACCGGGGGAGATCATGTCCGCACGCACATCCGCCGACCCGGCCGTCGAACCCGGCCACGCCGCCTTCCTCACCGCCTACGACGAGGCCCTCGCCCGCTGGCCCGTCCCGGCCGAGGCGCTCACCGTCCGGACGCCCCACGGCGCCACCCGCGTCAACGCCTGCGGCCCGCGCGACGGCCGCCCCCTCGTCCTGTTGCACGGCGGCGGCTCCACCTCGACCTGCTGGACCGCCGTCGTCGCCGCACTCACCGGGACCGGCCACCGGGTCCTCGCCGTCGACCTGATCGGAGACCCGGGCCGCAGCGTCCTCGGCGGCTCGCCGCTCGGCGGCGTCCCCGGCCTGCTGAGCTGGCTGGACGCCGTCCTCGACGGGCTCGACGTGGCCGCCGCCGACGTCGTCGGCCACTCCTACGGCGCGTGGATCGCCCTCCGTTACGCCCTGCACGCCCCCGGCCGGGTCGGCCGCCTCGCCCTCCTCGATCCCACCCAGTGCTTCGCCGGCTTCCGACCCGGCTACCTGCTGCGGGCCCTTCCCCTCCTCGCGCCCCCGCGCACGGCCGCCAGGGCCCGCTCCTACCTGGACTGGGAGAGCGGCGGGACCGCCCTCGACCCGGCCTGGCGCGAGCTGTACGCACTCGGGTACGCCGGCTTCCCCGCCGCCCGGCCGGTCACCGGCCCGCGCCCGACCGCCGACCAGCTGCGCGGGCTCACCGCGCCCGTCCTCGCCCTGTTCGCCGAACGGAGCCGGACCCACGACGCCGCCGCGGTGGCCGAACGCGCCCGACGGACCCTCCGGTCCACCACGGTCGCGGTCCTCCCCGGCACGTCCCACCACACCCTGCTGACCGCCCGGCCGGACGAACTGAACCGGCGGCTCACGGCCTTCCTCGCCACCGGCCCCTGACCGCGCGGCCGCGCGGCCCGGGGCTACCCGCGTCGCACCAGCCCCGCGATCAGCGCACCCAGCGCCACCTCCAGCTCCCCGCACCGCTCGCCCACGCCGACGTACCCCGTCTCGGCCAGCACCCGCCCGAGGGCCGGCAGCCGCGTCGCGTCCGCCCCCTCGTACGCGGCGCGGCGCTGGCTCGGTTCCCGCGGCGGGCTGACGGGGTGCTCGGAGAGCAGTTCGCCGAGGACCAGCTGCCAGCAGGAACGGAACGCCGGCATCGCGCGCCCGGGCGGGAGTCCGGCGGCCATCAGGTCGGCGAGGCAGGCGTCGTTGAAGGGCAGCGCGTTCTCGGCCACCAGCTCGCCCCGGATCAGGATGTGCAGCACCCAGGCGTGGCCGGCCATGTAGTCGTGGGCGTCGACCAGCCGGCGCAGCAGCCGGGCCTCCGGGCCGGCACCCGCCACGCCGACCGGCAGGCCCTCGGCGATCTCCTCCAGGACGGCGAGCAGCAGCGCCTCACGGTCGGTCACGTGCCGGTAGAGGGAGGCGGGCGCGGTGCCGAGCTCGGTGGCGACGGCGCGCATGGTGAGCGCGTCGATCCCGTCGCGCTCGATCACCCGGCGCCCGGCGGCGACCACGCCGGCGGTGGTCAGACCGGGGCGCGGGCGCTTGCGCCCGTACCGGCCGCGCTCCCCCGCGACCTGCCCGGCCACCTCTGCGGCCCCCTGCGCCGCGGCGGCGGGTGCGGTCCCCGAGCCCGCCCGGGGCGGGACCTCGGGTGCGGTCTCCGGTGCGCTCCCCGGGGCAGTCGCGGGCGCGGCCTGCGGTGCGGCCTCGCGCACGGCGTCCGCCTCACGTCCGCCGGCGCCCGGCCGACTGGTCTCTTCTGACACTCCGCCATCCTGCCATGGCTCCGCCAACCCGCTCCTCCACCGGGTCGTTTGCACTCGACATCGAGTAAGGCTTACCTTACGCGAACAACGTTCGCATCGGAGGTCGTCATGCCCGAAGCCGCGCCACCCACCCCGCCCCGCGGGGCCGCTCCCGGGACGTCACCCGGCCCGACGCCGGTCCACGCCCAGGACCCGGCCCAGGACCCCGCCCCGGAGTCGCCGCCCACCCCGCACGGGGAGCACGCCCGGCACGCCAGGCCGGGCCTCGTCCTCGCCACCGTCTGCCTCTGTCAGCTGATGGTCACGCTCGACGCCAGCATCGTGAACATCGCGCTTCCCGCCATGAGCGAGGCCCTCGGCTTCGTCGACAGCGCGCTGCCCTGGGTGGTCAACGCCTACGCGCTGGCGTTCGGCGGGCTGCTGCTGCTCGGCGGCCGGATCGCCGACCTGGTCGGGCACCGCCGCGCGGTGCTCTCCGGGCTGGTGCTGTTCGGGATCGCCTCGGTGCTCGGCGGGTTCGCCCAGACACCCACCCAGCTGGTCGCCGCCCGCGCCGGACAGGGCGTCGCGGCCGCGGTACTGGCCCCGATCGGCCTCACCCTGATCATGGTGACCTTCGCCGAGGGACCGGCCCGGGCCCGTGCGCTGGGCATCTGGTCGATGGTGACCGCCGGTGGCAGCGCGCTCGGCGTGCTGCTGGGCGGGGTACTCACCGACCTGCTCGACTGGCGCTGGGTGTTCTTCGTCAACGCCCCGATCGTGCTGGTCGGCGTCGCCCTGGCAGCACGCTCGGTGCCGGCCTTCCGCCCACCGCGCGCCGGCCGCCCGGACGTACTCGGCGCGGTCCTCGGCACCGGTGCGATGACCGCTTTGGTCTACGGGCTGATGGAGACCGACCGGCACCCGTGGGGCTCGGCCCGCACCCTCGGCACGATCGCCGCCGCCGTTCTGCTCGGCCTCGCCTTCCTGTTCTGGGAATCCCGGTTCGCACAGGCGCCGATCGTCCGGCTGGGCGTGCTCCGGGCCCGTACGGCCTGGGTGGCGAGCACGGTCGTCACGCTGCTCGGAGCGGCCATGCTGGTCGGCTTCTACTTCTGCTCGCTGCACCTGCAGAACGTCCTGCACTACGGCCCGCTCGCGGCCGGAGCCGCGTTCCTGCCGTTCTGCGCCGGAACGGCGGCGGGCAGCATGATCGCGGGCCGGCTCACCGCCCGCTTCGGTGGACGGGCCACCCTCACCGGCGGCCTGCTGCTCGGGGGCCTCGGCATGCTCTGGTTCGCCGGACTCGGCGTGGACTCCGGCTACCTCACCGCCTTCGTCGGCCCCTCCCTCGTGGCCAGCGTCGGCGTCGGCATCTGCATGGTCTCCAACACCGCGATGGGCACCTCCGGCGTCGACCCGCGGGAAGCCGGCCTGGTCAGCGGACTGCTCAACGCCGGACGCCAGTGCGGCGGGAGCATCGGCCTCGCCGTCCTGTCGACCCTCGCGGTGTCCGCCACCCGCCGGGCCGCGGAGGACGGCGAGACCCCCCTGGCCGCGCTGGCGGCCGGCTACGACCGGGCTTTCGTGGTCACCGCCGCCCTGCTCGGCGTGGCGGCACTGATCTCGGTGCTGTTCGTGCCCGCCCGCAAGGCGGCCTCCGGGCCGCAGCCGGCCCGGCCGCGCTGACGGAACCGGAGGACGCGGCCCGGCGGAGACCGGTCCCGTTCCGAACCGGAGGGTCGGAACGGGACCGGCGGCGCTCCGGACGCGGCCGGGCCGGACTCCGGACCGGCCGCGGGTCGGGGCCCCTGCGGCCGGGGGCCGGGCACTCAGGGGCCGAGCGTTCAGGGGCCTGGCCAGTCAGGGCCCGAGCGTTCAGGCACCCAGCCGTACGGACGTCCTGCCGGGCGGCCGTGGACCGGGCGGCCGGCGCATTCGCCGAGCGGCCGCGTCAGTAGATCAGGTACCCCGGCCGGTGCCCCTCGTCCTCGATCTCCCCGGTGGCCTGGGCCCGCAGCTTGCGGGACAGCGCCTCCAGGGCGCGCGAGGCCGCGACCTCCTCGCCGATCCGGGCGAGCGGTCGGTCCTCCACACTCTTCAGCGCTTCCCCGTGCGCGGTGAGGCCCGGCGCTCGCGCCCCGGTCAGCCGCGCGTTGCATCCCGTGTGGACGCCGTCCTCCTCGAAGCTCAGCTCCACATCCCACTGGTTGTGCATGCCACACCTCCTGGCGCCGGCCCCCGTCCCGCCTGCCCGGACCGGCACGGGCAGTGGCCCGTGGCGTCCGCTCACACCAGCGTGCGCCCGCCACCACGGCGGCGGCAAGCGGACACCGCGCCCCGCGCCCGGCGCAGCTCCGGGGGTCGGCGCCGGGCCCCGGCGGTAGGCTGACGACAGCGCGCCAGAACCGCGGGACGCCCGGGAGGCACTCCGTGCGGACGTCCCCCTTCTTCCGGAGGACCGGCGGTGCGGCGCGGGCAACGACCTTCGGGTGGTCCCTTCGTGGCGGTCTTCGTCCTGGCACTCAGCGCCGCCTGCTGTCTGGGCCTCGGTTTCGTCCTCCAGCAGCACGCCGCGCAGCGGGCCCCGCGTGCCGACCTGCTCCGCTGGCGCCTGCTGCTGGACCTGCTGCGGATGCGCGAGTGGCTGCTCGGCACCGGCTTCATGGTCTGCGGGCTCATCCTTTCCGCCCTCGCCCTCAACCAGGGCGAGGTCTCGCTCGTCGAACCGCTGCTCGCCACCAACCTCGTCTTCGCCATGGCCCTCTCCCGGGTCCTGACCAAGCAGTCGCTCGGCCGCTCGGGCTGGGCTGGTGTGCTGTTGCTGGCCGCCGGGGTGACGGCGTTCATCGTGGCCGGCCGCCCGACCGGCGGCGGCCCGCCGGCGAGCGAACTTCGGCACTGGCTGGTGGTCGGGACGGTCGTCGGCCTGACGCTGCTGCTCGTGTCGACGGCCCGCCGGATGCCGTTGTTCGAGGAGGCGACCCTGCTCGCCCTGGCGGCCGGCCTGCTCTACGGGCTCCAGGACGCACTCACCCGGACCACCACCCAGCGCCTCGACCGCCAGGGCCTGGACGCGGTGCTGGGCAGCTGGCAGCCGTACGCGGTGGTGGCGGCGGGCGTGGTCGGGCTGCTGCTGGTCCAGAGCGCCTTCGAGGCCGCGCCGCTGCGCATGTCGCTCCCGGCGCTGACCGCTGCCCAGCCGATCGCCGGAATCGCCTGCGCGGTCGGCTTCCTCGGCGACCGGCTCCGGGTCACCCCGGGCGCCCTGGCGTGGGAGGTCGCCGGGCTGCTGGCCATCGTGACCGGGGTGGTGGTGATCGGCCGCCACCCCGCGATGCCCGGTGCCGTCGGCAAGGACTCGAAGGGCTCCGGGGATAAGCCCACCGAAGAACCCGGAGCCGATTCCGGCGAGGAACCGGACGAGGAACCCTGCGACGAGGGCCCGGGCGGCGCGGCAACCGTCGGCCGGGGCCCCGGCGACACGAACAGGACGGACGCCACGAACGGGACGAACCGGGGCGACATGGGCAAGGGTGGGGAGGAGAACGGACCGAAGCGGGCCGGGACGAAGCGGAACAGGGCGCAGGGGAGCGACATGGCGGGCAACGACACGAGCGGCCGCAACGACGACCGCGACGACGGCGCAGACGGAGCCGGCCCGCTCCCGGGCGCCCGCTGACCGGCCGCCGGAGCACGGCACATGTGCTGGAGCGCCCGGGCGGACCTGGTGGTAGGCGGCGCGGTTTCGGCCGTCGGCGTTGTCTGCCTGGTCCGGGCCCACCGCGCCGGACGACCTGAACGGCTCGTGCTGGCCGCACTCCCCCTGGTCCTCGGCGTGCACCAACTGATCGAGGCCGCGGTCTGGCTCGGCGCCGGCGGCGACCTACCCGCCGGGACGGCCCGCTGGGCGGGCACGGTCTGGGCGGTGATCGCCCTGCCGCTGCTCCCCGTCATGGTCCCCGTCGGGGTCCGCTGCGCGACCGACGGCGGACCGACCCGTCGCAGGCTGCTCACCGCCGTCGCCCTCCTCGGCATCCTCGTGGCCGTCCCGTTGGCCCTCGCCGTCGCCGCCCCGCCGGTGACCGTGACCGAGCACACCCACACCCTCACCTACGGCGTCGGCGTCCCGTACCCGGCTCTCCTCCTCCTCGGCTACCTCCTTGCCACCGTCGGCGCGCTCCTCCTCAGCGGTGACCGTTCGCTTCGCCTCCTCGGTCTGCTCACCGGTGTCGGCGCGCTGGTCTGCGCCCTGCTCTGGCGGCTGGCGTTCGTCTCCACCTGGTGCGCCCTGGCCGCTCTCGCCTCGCTTCTCCTCCTCCACTGGACGGCTTCACCAGGTCGGCCCCCCACCGTCGGGGTGTGACAGGAACCGGTTGCCGTTCGGCGGGCCGACCGCAGGTCGCCCCTGGATCGGCGGCCCCGCCGACGGCGGCCCCGACGGGATCGACCTGACCTGCCCCGGCCCGACCCGCCTGCGTGGCCGTCCGGGTCAGGCCCCGACCCCGGTGGTGACCGCAGGCCGTTCTGCCGGAGTGCTGCCCGTGTCGGCGACCGCTTCAGGTCCACGGCGTCGCTTGCGGTCCATCTCGCGCCACTCCGGGCGCAGGCCGGAGAGCGTGGTGGTGGCGAAGTACAGACCGCCGCACACGAGCAACACGGGTATGAGCCCGACCAGGGCCACGGCCGCGCCGCCGAGGAGACCGCCCAACGGGATGCCGGCCCAGGCCAAGGAGTCGCCGAGGGCGTTGACCCGGCCGAGCAGGTGGCGCGGTACACGCTCGAACTGGACGGCGCCGAGGATCGGATTGAGGAATCCGGAGCCGAAACCGCTCACCGCGAAGACGGCGAGGACGACACCCATCGGTGCCCCCAGGGCCAGGACCAGGAACCGCGGGGCACCGCAGAGCAGGAAGCCGGTGAAGAACACCGTCCGGCGCGGCAGCCGGTGGGCGACGGCTGCCGCGATCAGGCTGCCCCCGACCGCCGCGATCCCCCAGACGCTTCCCGTCAGACCGATGGCGGCCGGACCTCCCCCGGACTCCTGGGCCCAGACCGGGACCAGGACCGTCATGAACGCGGCGTCCAGCAGGTTCGTCACCGCGACCATCACGATGATCGTCAGCAGCAGCGGGTCGCCCCGGAGAAAGGTGAACCCCTCCCGGAACATCCGCCAGTAGCCGACCGGCGGCGGCGCCCCGGGCTCGGCCACCCGCTCGGCCACGCGCCCGGTCCGGTGTCCAGGCGCGGGCTCGGACGACGGCGCGGCCTCGGTGAGTGGCAGGGCAGCGGCGGCGTGCGCGGCGACGGCCCGACCCATGCCCCGTGGCAGCGCGAGTGCGATGACCAGCGAGCCCAGCGCGAAGGCGACCGCGTTGACGGTGAGGCCGGCCATCGGGCCGAGCAGCGCGACGAGAGCTCCGCCCACCGCCGGGCCGGCCGTGGAGGCCAACCGCTCCGTGACCCCGGACAGCCCGGTGGCCCGCTCCATCGGGACGCGGCCCCGGTCGGCCGCCTCGGGGACCATGACCTCCTTGGCCAGGTCCCCCGGGCCGCGGGCCGCACCGATTACCCCGACCATGATCAGCAGCAGCCAGAACGGCAGCAGGTCGAGGCCGTGCAGCAGTGGCACCAGACCGGCCACGACGGCGCTCACCGCGTCCGCAGTCCAGGAGACGACACGCGGGCCGAGCCGGTCGACCACGGGCCCGGTGAGGGCCTTGACCAGCACGTACGGCGTCAGCTCGACGAAAGCGACCAGGCCGGTCATGGTCGCGCTGCCGGTGGTGGCGAGCACGAACCAGGGCAGGGCGATGGCCGAGACCCGCGTCCCGGTCAGGGAGACCGCCATCGCCGCCAGCACACCGACCAGCGGCCGGAGACTGCGCGGCGCGGCTGCGGCATCGGCAGCCCCGGCAGCCCCGGCAGCCCCGGCAGCGGGAGCGTCCGTACTCCGCGCGGTCATGATCGTTCCTCCAGTTCCTCAGGTGCCGCCGCGACCGGGTCGGGGAGCACGTGGACGACCACCGCCACCCGCTCGGTGCCCTCCGGTCCCGCCGAGGCCGGATCGGCCCGCCGGTAGCGCGCGACCACCTCCGTCAGCTCCGCCGCCAGTTCGCGGGCCTCCTCCGGGCTGAGCCGGAGCACCGAGTCGCTGAGGTCCAGGGCGTGCCGCCAGTCGCTCGGCATGGTCTCGTACGCGTTGAGCGCCGTCTGCGCGGTGACGGTGTGCGCCGCGACGATCGACCTCAGGTAGCCGAGCGCCGCCTCCGGGTCCTCGTCGGCGAGGTTCGCGTCCGTCCACCAGGTGACCTGGTGGACCGCCTTCCACCACCGCTCGCGGGCGTTGCCGCGTTCGGTGTCCTCCGCGACGAACCCGGACGCCGCGAGCTGGCGGAGGTGGTAACTGGTCGCCCCCGAGTTCAGCCCCAGCTGCCCGGCGAGCCGGGTGGCGGTGGACGGGCCGTGCTTGCGGAGCAGCCCGATCAGTTGCACGCGCACCGGGTGGGCCAGGGCACGCAGGCCCTTGGCGTCGAGCACGACATCGGTCTGGGGGTCCGGGCTGTGCGGCCACCTGCGGTCATCGGTCATGGCAACACCCTAGAACCGCAAACAGTTCTTCGCAAAGGGTTTTTGCGAAGAACTGTTTGCGGTTCCAGGGTGGAGGGGCCTGCGCGGCGCGCCGGAACCGCCCCCGACGGCCCGCCGTCAGTCCCCGGCGACCGTCAGCACGAGCACCACCGTGACCCCTCCACCGGGCGTCTGCTCCACGCCCAGCCGTCCCCCCGCGGCCCGGACCAGCGCGGGCACCGAGGGCCCGGCCGCGTCGCCCGCCCCGCCGGGTTCGCGCCCGTCCGCCGGGCCTCCGGGTTCGGCGGCCCGGACCCCGGCCGGCAGCCAGTGCCGGGCCTCGGGGAGCTCCGACGGCCCCTGGTCCACGACCCTGAGCTCCACCCGGGCCAGCTCACCCGCGGGGATCTCCGGGGACCCCGGGAAGCCGGGGAACCCGAGCCCGCCCGGACCGCCCGGACCGGGCACCGGATCGATCCGGACCAGCACCCTGACCCCGGGCGGATTGCGCCGGACGGCGTGGTCGACCAGCCCGGCCAGCGCCGCCTCCAGACGACGGGCGTCCGCCACCACCACCGGCAGGCCGACCGGTATCCGCACCGACACCGACGCCGACCGGCCGCCGCCGCGCAGCACCCTGCGCACCACGTCGGCCACCTGGACGTGCCGCGCGTCCGGCACGCAGCCGCCGGCCCGGTCGGTCCACCGCAACCGTTCCAGTTCCGGTCGCGACAACGCCTGGGGTCCGACCATCCCGCCCGAGCCCGCCCGGAGCGGGCCGCCGAGCCCGCCGCCACCGGCCGGCGGCGCACCGAACCCGGCCGTCGAGCCCGGTCGACCGACCCCGCCCGCGCTCTTGACCAGCCACGAACCCGCCAGTCCGCCGGACCGTCCGAGCGGACCCAACCCGCCCAGCGCCCGGGCGCCCGACGCCACGTAGTCCCAGAGCTTCCCGCTTGCCATCGCCCCGCCCCTCGTACCTCGCGGACCGTCTCCGCGGAATCCCCGGCGAGCCGGTGCGGACCGTCTCCCCGGTCCTGCGACCAGCCTGCGCCAGCGCCGCCCGGGTGACAATCCGGCCCCCGGCCCCAGGCCGACCCGCCCACCCCGCCGACCGGAGGAGTCGACACCCGCCGACCGGCGGGGGCGCACTTCCCCGGCGCGCGCAACCACCCTCCGCAAGCCACGCACGCCCCCCACCCCGAACACGGACACCCCCCACCCCCGATCCGCCCGATCCGACCGATCCGACCGATCCGACCGATCCGCCCGATCCGCCCGATCCGCCCGATCCGCCCGATCCGCCCGCCGACCCTAGACTGGCCGCATGGCCCGGCTCAACGACCAGGTCAGGGAGCTGCTCCAGGAGTACGCCGACCTGATCTCGATCACCGGCGGGGACGCCTTCCGCGCCCGCGCCTACGAGAAGGCCGCCCGGGCGGTCGGCGGCCACCCCGACGACATCGCCGGACTCGACGTCAAGGGCCTCCAACAGATCCCCGGCGTCGGCAAGTCCACCGCCGAGAAGATCGCCGGGTACCTCTCCACCGGCCGGATCGAGGCGCTGGAGTCGCTGCGGGCCGAGATCCCGACCGGGGTCCGCGCGATGATGTCCGTCCCCAACGTGGGCCCCAAGCGCGCCCTCGCGCTCTACCGGGACCTCGGCATCGCGTCCGTCGACGAGCTCGCCGAGGCGGTCCGCGCCGACCGGCTGAGCGAGGTGGCGGGCTTCGGCGAGCGGAGCGGCGAGAAGATCCTGCACGGCATCGAGCTGATGCGGCAGTCGGGCGGACGGACGCTGCTGGACGTCGCCACCGCGCAGGCCGAACAGATCGTCGCCGCGCTCGCGGCCGTCCCCGGCTGCACCCGTTGCGCGTACGCCGGCTCGCTGCGACGCATGCGCGAGACCGTCGGCGACATCGACGTGCTGGCCACCGCGGAGGACTCCGCGCCGCTGATGGCCGCGCTCACCGGGCTCCCCCAGGTGGCCGACGTGATCGCCGGCGGTCCGACCAAGACCTCGATCCGCACCACCGACGGTCTCCAGGTCGACCTGCGCGTGGTGCCCGAGGAGGACTGGGGCGCGGCGCTGGTGTACTTCACCGGTTCCAAGGCCCACAACATCAGGCTGAGGACGATCGCCGTCCGGGCCGGCCGGAAGCTGTCCGAGTACGGACTGTTCGACGCCGAGAGCGGGGAGAAGATCGCCTCGGCGACCGAGGAGGAGGTCTACGGGGCGCTCGGCCTGCCGTGGATCGCGCCGCCGCTGCGCGAGGACCGGGGCGAGATCGAGGCCGCCCTGCGCGGCGAGCTGCCGGACCTGGTGACCGAGGCCGACCTCCGGGGCGACCTGCACACCCACACCGACCTGACCGACGGGCTGGCCGGCCTGGAGGAGATGATCGACGCGGCCGCGGCGCGCGGCTACTCCTACTACGCCGTCACCGACCACGCGCCCGACCTGGTGATGCAGCGGATGACCGACGAGAAGATGCTCGCGCAGCGCGAGCGACTGCGTGCTCTGGCGGGCCGCCACCGCCGGATGCGGCTGCTGCACGGCACCGAACTGAACATCGGCCCCGACGGCGGCGTGGACTGGCCGGCCGACTTCCTGGCCGGCTTCGACGTCTGCGTGGCCTCGGTGCACTCGCACTTCGGGGCGGACCGGGCGGCCCAGACCCGTCGCCTCGTCCGCGCCTGCGAGAACCCCCACGTCCACGTCATCGGCCACCTCACCACCCGGCGGATCGGCCGGCGCGGCCCGATCGACGTCGACCTGGACGCCGTGTTCGCGGCCGCGGCCCGGACCGGCACCGCCATCGAGATCAACAGCTCTCCCCAACGCCTCGACCTGCGCGACGAGGACGTCCTGCGCGCCCGGCGCCACGGGGTGAAGTTCTCGATCGACAGTGACGCGCACGCCACCCCGCACCTGGCCTACCCCCGGTACGGGATCGGCACCGCCCAGCGGGCCTGGCTGACCACCGAGGACGTGATCAACACCTGGCCCTGGCAGCGGCTGAAGCGGTTGCTGCGCAAGGACGCACTGCGGTGAGCGTCCGCCCGGAGGGGGCGTGACCGCCGGCCCCGGGCACTCTCCGCTCTCCCACATCACCCCGAAATATCCGATTTGGGAGAATATCCACCGAACCCCTGGTGCACCGGCCCGGCGAGGAGCATGATGGTGGTGAACCTGCGAGGTAGCTGAGGGAGTTCGACCGCAGGAGGCAGTGGCGACAGATCGAGACGGATCAGGGTCTGCCGCTGGTACCTCGGTCGACGATCGAACTGTACGGCCGGAGGACGCGACGTCCGGAGGCCACCCCCGCCTCGCAGGTTCCCCACGTCCGTGGTTCCCCGCCTCCGGCTACGCGCCCGTCCGCACCGCGTACCCCATCTCCCAGGCGTGCACCGCGATGCCGACCCGGTTCGACACGCCGAGCTTGCGCTGGATGCTCGCCACGTGCGTCTTCACCGTGCCCGGGGAGATGAAGAGTTCCGCGGCGATGTCGGCGTTGGTCCGGCCCGCGGCGACCTGCCCGGCGATCTCCACCTCGCGCCCGGTCAGCGGCGCCACCGGCGCCGACCGGCGGTCCGTCCGCCGGGTCTCCGTGACGTGCTGCAGCAGCCGGACGGTGACGGACGGGCTGATCAGACTCTCCCCGCTCGCCGCCGCCCGGACCGCCTCGGCCAGCAGCGCCGGACCGGAGCGCTTGAGCAGGAACCCCGAGGCGCCGTGCCGCAACGCCGGGTAGACGTACTCGTCGAGGTCGAAGGTGGTCAGCACCACCACCCGCACCGGTGTGACGGCGCCCGGGCCGGCGAGCCTGGCGGTCAGTTCCAGGCCGTCCATCCGCGGCATCCGGATGTCCACCAGCGCGACGTCCGGGCGCAGTTCCGCGGCGAGTTCCAGCGCGGCGAGACCGTCGGCCGCCTCGCCGACCACCGTGATGTCGGGCTGGGTCTCAAGGATCCGCCGCACACTGCGCCGGACGGCCTCCTGGTCGTCCGCGATCAGCGTGCGGATGGGCTCCGGGTTCGGACTCGTCACGGGGGCAGTCTCGCACGGCGGCGCCGACCGCCCGCCCCGGGATCAGGAGGGCCGGCCCTTGAGGTCGGTCGCCCGGCCGTCGCGCAGCACGGCCACGTGCGGCGGTACTTCGACCCGGAACCTCGCGTCGCAGTCGGCGAGACCGGAGCAACTCGCCTCCAGGTGGAGGGTGTCGCCCTCCAGCCTCCAGTCGGTCGTGCTCGTGCCGACGACGTCGGCCTTGAACCAGCGCGTGACCTTGATGTCCTGACGGTCCGCCGTGACCAGGTCGGTGGGCACGTGGTGCGCCACGACGACGTCCAGCGTGGTGCCGGCGTAGCCGAAGAGCGTCGACTCGGGCTCGGCTTCCTCGGCCCGGGCGCAGCCCGTGACGGCAGCCAGCAGGACGACTGCGGTCACGGCTCCCAGGACGGGCACCCGGCCCACCGACCGCCCGGGGCGCCCGAGCAGGAACGCCCACCTTCCGGGTCGTTCGGCGGCGCTCCCCGGCCGGGCGGCCACGGCGGCGGGCGCGGCGGCGGTGTTTCGCGGCGGGGCGGCGGGCGCGGCGGCGGGGCTGGGCACGACGGTCATGAAGGGCCTCCTGCGGCGGGAGCGGTCCGGCGGCACGACCGGCGACGGCGGCCCTGCGTGGTGGCAGGACCGCGTGCGGCGGTCGCACCGACCGGTTGACGCGGATCGGAGCAGCGCGTCGGCGCTGCCGGCTTCGATCACAGTGACGAGGATCGTCCTTCGACGGCCCGCTGCCATCTGCCGTTCGGCAGATCTTCGGCGGAGGACCTTCCGCCCGCGCCCGACCGATCGGCCTGCCGCGCGGGAAGCACGCAGCCGGTCCGCCAGCCCGTAGGCCGCCACGGTCCCGCCGCCAGCGTGCCGCCGTGCGCCGAGACGCGCTCGGCGAGTCCCACCAGCCCGGTGCCACCACTGCCCGGGCGGCGGCGCAGCAGGCCCTTGACGCCGCGTCCGCCATCGCCGGAGTCGGTGACCGACACCTCCACCGTCCGGAGGCCGCCCGGGCCGGCCGCCACGCGCACCACCACCTCCGCGGCCCCGGGAGCGTGCCTGCGCACGTTGGTCAACGCCTCCAGGACGACGGTGTAGGCCGTGGCGTCCGCCTCCGCCGACAACAGCCCGACGGTCTCGGGCGCTGCCTCCAGACGGGCCCGGACGGCGCCCGTCGCGGCGAACCGACCGACCAGTTCCGGCAGTTCGGCCAGCCCCGGCACACGGGTGGTGCCGGCCGTGCGACCGGCCGCGCCGCCGACACCCACCTCGCCGTCCCGCTCCCCGACCCGCCCGCCGACACCGTTCCCGGCGCCCTCCCCGTCGTCCTGCGGATCCCTCAGCGCGCCGACCATCGCGTCCATCGAATCCAGCGCGCGCAGCCCGGCCTCCTCCAGCCGGCGCAGCAGCGCGGCCGTCTCCTCCGGATCCAGCCCCGGCAGCTGGCCCGCCTGAGCCTCCAGCACGATGCCCGTGACCTCGTGCGCCACGAAGTCGTGGAGCCCGCGGGCCACTTCGAGACGCTGTGCGCGCCGGGCCCGGGTCACCGCGCGCTCCCGACGGGCGTCCAGCGCGCGCAGGTAGAGGCTCGCCCCGACCACGACGGCCAGCGGCACCAACGAGCACAGCACGGCGATCACGGAACCGGTCCGGCCGCCGTCCGGGACCCTCGCGGTGAACCGCAGCGGCACCACGGCCGCCGCCGTCACCACCGCCACCCCGACCGCGCCGGCCCACCGTCCGCGCGCCCGGCGGGCCACCCGTCCCGCCAGCACCAGCAGGGCCGCCCACTCGAACGGCAGCCAGAAGGCGGGCAGTCGGTACGGCCCCGCGTACCCGAGGTCCAACGACAGCGAGGCGACGGCCACCGCGCCCGCCGCCGCCACGAGCGTCACCCGTCGCGACGGCGACGGCCACGGCAGGACGGCGACCAGCGCCGCCAGCGCGGCCGTGCCCGCGACCAGCAGTGCGGCGGTGTGCTCACCCGCGTGTGCCAGTGCGGCGGGCGCGAGCAACAGCAACGCGACGGCGGTGCCCAGCGGTCGGCGGGCCCGGGCGGCCCGGGTCGGGAGGGAGGAAGCGGCGGCGGGCCACGGCTCGGCCGGGATCCGGGCCTGCGCTCGATTCGCCGAAGGTTCAGCACACATACGGACGAGCCTACGATCCGGCCGGTCGTTCGCCCGCTCGGGCCAACTCTCCCGGGGGAGGCGGAGATCCTCCCTGAGGAGGGGGCGACCCCCACCGCAGCGGGAGGTGCGACGGCCGTGCACCGATCAGTCTGGTGCGTGACCGCAACACCTCGCCGGAGACACCCCGGCCCCGGACCCGGCCCACCCGGACCCCGCACGGCGCCGACCGCCTCCGACCACCGTCGAAAGGACCCGTCCCATGCGACGCCCCACCACCACGACCGTTCGCACCGCCTCCGCCACCGCCCTCTGCCTGCTGGCGGCACTGGTCACCGCGGCGCCCGTGACCGCAGCCCCCTCCGTCACCCCACCCGCCGTCACCGACGCCCGGGAGACGGGCGGGACGGACGAGACCGGCGGGACCGGCGGGACCGGCCGGCCGACCGTCCGCGTGCGGGGCGGCGGCGGAGCCACCCTCACCAAGGACTTCTCCGGGATGGAGGGCGACCTCGTCCGGTTCGAAGTCGACGCCCGGACGGACCTCAACAACGCGCCCGGCCACGCCCGGGGCCGCTTCCACGTCACCCACCACCGACCGGACGGCGCCCTGGTCGCCGACTTCGAGGGCACCCTCGACTGCCTCGCCGCCGGCGGGCGGACGGCGATCACCACCGGTGTGGTCACCGGCGGGTCGGCCCCCTGGTTCCCGGACCTGACGCTCGTGGGTTCCAGGGTCTCGCTCACCGTCCAGGACGACGGGCGGAACGACCGCCTGGGGTGGCTCTGGGGCGCCTTCGGGATACCCGTGTCCGACTGCCAGGGCACGGTACCGTTCATCCGTACCGACACCGGCAACTTCACCGTCCGGGGCTGAGCCCCGCCGCACCCCGCCGCACGGAACCGGAGGACCCGTCCGATGTCCCAGCCCCGTACGCTCTCCGGCGTCCTCCCCCGCCCGGGCCGCACCTTCCGCCCGGACCCGGTCAGCCGCGCCGCCCGGGTCCCCGGCGCAGCGGTGGCCGGCCGGTGAGCGACGCGCCCGACTACGGCCGGCTCGCCCTCGTCGGCCCCTACTTCGCCCTCGACGTCGCAGCCGCACCGGGCCAGGGGCCGCCCCCGGGCTTCCGTCCGCTGCGGGAGTTCTACGCCCCCGGCCCGGACGGACCGCTGGCCGACCGGGTACGAGAGGTGGCGCGGCGGCTCGGGACGGCCGAGCCCAGGGTCGCGGCGTCGATCCTGCACCTCGGCCTGGCCGCCCGGTTCTGCTCGGTGGGCCTCGGTGCGGCCGTCCTGCTCGGCGAGGTGCCCGAACTGGACCCGGACCGGGCGTGGGTGCGGGTCCCCGAACAGGGACCGGTCGACCTCTGGATGCCGTCCGGGCCCGCCCGCGCGGACCGGGGTTCCCTCGTCGACCGCTTCCACCGGACCGTCGTCGAGGGGCAGTTGGTGGTCCTGGAGGCGGCCGTCCGGGCCGTGGTGCCGCTCTCCGACGGGCTGCTCCGGGGCAACACCGCCTCGGCCCTGGCCGGCGCCCTGCGCATGCTCGACGCACACACCGCGGAGCACGCCACCGCCCGCACCTGCCCGCCGCCGGAGGCCACCTCCCCGCCCCACGGCCCCGCCCGGGCCCGCGCACTCGTCGCCCAGGTGCTCGACCGACCGCCGCTGGCCGGCAGCGGAACGTTGATCGCGACCCGGGTCCCCGGGATCCCCGGGCACCCGGACGCGCTCGGCGGTACGGCGTTCCGTCGCACCAGCTGCTGCCTGTACTACCGCGTCGGCCCGCAGGCGGGCGTCTGCGGCGACTGCTGCTTCACCCGCCCGCCCCGCCGTCCCTGACCGGCGCACCCGACCGCCGTCCCTGACCGCGCCCGGGTCGGCGGGGCCGGCCGGGGCGGTACCGGCTCACCCCTCGGCACCGGAGTCGACCCGGCCCGGGTTATCGTCCCGGTGTGCTGTCCGTACTCGTTCTCCCGGCGGCGCTGCTCACGGCCGGAGCGGCGTACTGGCTCGCCCTGGTCTCCCTGCGGTTGGCGGCCGGGGTACCGGTCGCCCTGGCCGCCCTGGTCGGAGCGCCGGCGGTGCTGGGTTCGGCGGCGGCCGTCGGCTGGCTCGCCCGGCCCTCCTACCTCGCGCCGTTCGCCGCCCTCCTCTGGGCGGTCGGCGGGCTCGCCGGCGCCGGACACGGACTGCTGCGCCGCCCCTCCGGCCGACACACCTGACCCGCCCCGGGTCGGGGGCCCGAGGTCGGGGGCTCCGTGGCCGGGGTGCTGCCCGCCGGATCCACCACGGCACCCCGCCCGCGCCACGCGCCGCCACCGCACGTACCCGTCCCGACTCCGCTCCCGGGGGGCTCCCTCCCCTGCCGTCCGGAGTCGCGGCCGGCCGAGCGGTCGGACCGCGACCGCCTCCTCCGTCTCCTCCTCGGCCTCGCCACGCGCCGCCGACCGGCTGCCCGACCGGGCGCCCGACCGACCGGCCGCCCCGGCCCGCGGCATCAGACCAGCTCGAACACCCCGTACGAGAAGCCGTCCGCCCGCAGCTCCCCGCTCACCACCCGCACCCCCTGCACGTCGAGCGGCCGGACCGCCCGGCCCTCCGGTACGGCCCCGCCCAGCTCCACCACCACCGGCTCCCGCCGCGGGTTGACCACCACCAGGTACCGCCCGGCGCGCGTGTAGACCAGCGGGTAGCCCGCGTGCCGGACCTCCACGGAGCCGGTGGCCCCCAGCCCCGGGTGCGCCCGGCGCAGCGCGATCAGCCGCCGGACGGTGTGCAGCAGCGAGGTCGGGTCGGCCCGCTGGGTGGCCACGTCGGGCCGGTGCGGGTCGGGGTCGACCGGCAGGTAGAGCCGCTCGGCGGGAGCCGTCGAGAAGCCCGCGTTCGGGCCGGGCGCCCACTGCATGGGGGTGCGCGAGCCGGCCCGGTTGTACTGCGGGCCGAGCACGCTCCCCTCGACGTCCGGCAGGCCGGGCAGGTACCGCATGCCGATCTCGTCCCCGTAGTAGACCGCCGGCAGCGTGGGCCAAGTGAGCAACAGCGCGAAGGCCGGAGCGAGTTGCTCCGCGGTGCGCGGTCCGGTGGCGAGCCGGGAGAAGTCGTGGTTGGCCGTGGGGAGTGCGATGTAACCGGCGCCCTCGGTGAGTTCGGCGGCGGAACGCCAGGCGTCCAGGAAGACCCGGGGCGTGCCGCGCCCCTCGGCCTCGAAGTAGCAGGGCCCCTGCTTCCAGTACTCCTCGACCGTTCCGGCGTTGTTGTTCCAGAGCGAACGCAGTGGCAACCCCTGGTCGGCGCCGCCGAACTGGAGGAAGAAGTCCGCGTGGAAACCGGCTGCCACGGCGGCGGCCGGCTCTCCCCACTCGGCGAACAGAGCCGCCTGCGGGTGGGTGCGGTCGAGCCAGTCCCGCAGTTCGCTCCAGAGCTTGCCGGTCTCGGTGAAGCCGGGGTCGTCCTTGACCATCGAGGAGGCCATGTCGACCCGGAACCCGCTCAGGCCGAGGCCGAGCCAGTGGTCCATGATCTCGCGCAGCGCGGCACGGTTGGCACGCGGCCCCTCGGCGTCCACCGACTGCCGCCAGGGCTGGTCGGCACTCTCGCGCGCGTAGCCGAAGTTGAGTGCGGGCTGGCAGTCGAAGAAGTTGGGCCGGTACCAGCCGGGACGGCCGCCGGGCGAGGCGACGAAGCCGTCCACCGGGCCGTCGGACCAGATGTAGCGGTGGTCGGACGGGTCCTCGGCCGCGGCCAGGAACCAGGGGTGGCGGTCGGAGGTGTGGGCGGCGACCAGGTCCAGCAGGACCCGGATGCCCTTGCGCCGCGCGGCCTCGACCAGGGCGGCGAGGCCCTCCGTGGTGCCGTAGCGCGGCGCGGGCGTCAGGTAGTCGGCGACGTCGTACCCGGCGTCGCGGAACGGCGAGGCGAAGCACGGGTTGAGCCAGACCGTGTCGACGCCCAGCCACGAGAGGTGGTCGAGGTGCTCGGTGACGCCCGTGAAGTCGCCGATTCCGTCGCCGTCCGAGTCGGCGAAGGTCTGCGGGTAGATCTGGTAGAGGACGGCGTCGGCCAGCCAGTCGGGGCCGGGGCGGGTCGAGGTCATGGGTGGATCCTCCTGCCGGGTGCCGGGGGCTCTCGATTCTCGTTGAATCCCGGCCGTCCCAACAGTCCGCAGCGACCACTCCCGGCGCCGAAGCGGGCCTCCGGGGCCTGTGGCGGGAGGAGCCCCCGGGTCGTCCCGCACTCCTCCCGCGCCGCTTCAGCGCCCTCCCGCTCCCCCTCCCCGCGCGCCCCGCACCCCTCCCGGACCGCTCCGCCCACCCTCCGCACCCCCGCGACCCGCAGTTCCGCAGCCTTGAAGCCTCAAAGCCTCAAAGCCTCAAAGCTGCGGAGCTGCGGAGCTGCGGAGCTGCGGAGCTGCGGAGCTGCGGAGCTGCGGAGCTGCGGAGCTGCGGAGCTGCGGAGCTGCGGAGCTGCGGAGCCTCAGAGCTGCGGAGCCCGCCCCGCCGTCCGCTACCGCGCCGCGCAGGCCGCCGTGAACGCCTTCGCCCGCCGGGTGATCTCCGCCCAGTCCCCGGCCGCGACCACGTCCGGCGGCACCACGTCCGTCCCGGCACAGACCGCGAGCGCGCCCTGGGCCAGGAACTCGCCCGCGTTGCCCCCGTTGACGCCCCCGGAGGCGACCAGCGGAACGTCCGGGTACGGGCCGCGGAGGTCCTTGAAGTAGCCGGGACCGAACGCCCGCGCGGGGAAGATCTTCACGGCGGCGGCGCCCAGGTCGACCGCCAGGGCCACCTCGGTCGGGGTGAGCGCACCCAGGACGACCGGCACCCCGGCGGCGTGCGCGGCATGCGCCACCTCGGGCCGCAGACCGGGGGTGACCAGGAAGGAGGCACCGGCGTCGAGCGCCCGCCCGGCCTGCTCCGGGGTCAGCACCGTACCGACCCCGACCCGCCAGCCGGCGCGCGCGGCCTGCTCGACGTGGGACGTCACGTCCGGTGTGGTGAAGGTGAGTTCGGTCCAGGTGATGCCGCCCTCGGCGAGCGCGGCGCAGAGCGCGGCGGCGTCCGGTATCCGGGGGGCACGGACGACGGCGATGACCGGTTCGGCGGCCAGCGCCGCGCGCGTGGCGGCGAGCACGGCGGGGTCGGCGGCAACCGGACCGACCGGGGCGGCGGGGTCGACGACGGCGACCGGGGCGACGGAATCGACGGTGACGGGCTGAGAGTTCATGCGGCTCGGGTTCCTCGTGCGGTTCGGCGCAGGGCCCGCCCCGGGCGCGCGCCCGTGGTGCGGCCCTGCCGGACGACGGCTGTGCCGTTGACGTAGACGTGCTCGATGCCGACGGCGGGCCGCCGCGGCTGGTCGAAGGTGGCCGCGTCCTGGACGCGTTCGGGGTCGAACAGGACGAGGTCCGCGTGGTGGCCCGGGGTGATCCGGCCCCGCCGGTCCAGGCGGAGCCTGGCGGCGGGCCGGCCGGTCATCCGGGCGATCGTCTCCTCCAGCGTGAGCACGCCCGCCTCCCTGCTGTAACGGGCCAGGTAGCGGGGGAAGGTGCCCCAGGCACGCGGGTGCGGCCGGGCCCCGACCAGCAGCCCGTCACTCCCGACGGTGTGCGCACGGTGGCGCATGATCGCCCGGACGTTCTCCTCGTGGCCGACGTGCTGGAGGATCGTGGTGGCCAGCTCGTCGCGGCGCAGCAGGTCGAGGAAGACCTCCGTCCCGGAGCGGCCCTGCTCGGCGGCGAGCTCGGCCACGGACCGGCCGACGGCGTCGGCCAGCTCCTGGTTCCGGACGCCGGACAGCTGGACGGTGGCCCAGTCGGTGACCACCCCGTGACAGCCGTCGCTGCCCTTCTCCTCCACCTCGTACCGGATGCGCTCGCGCACCGCGGGATCGCCCAGCCGGTCGAGGGTGGCGCGCGGGCCGCCCTCGGTGGACCAACTGGGGAGCAGCGCGGCCAGTGTGGTGGAACCGGGCAGGTAGGGGTAGCTGTCCAGGGTGAGGTCCACCCCGTCGTCGAGCGCCCGGTCGACGAGGTCGAGCAGTTCGCCGGCCCGTCCCCGGTTGACGCCGAAGTTCATCGTGGCGTGGGTCAGGTGGAGCGGACAGCCGGAACGCCGGGCGATCTCCACCATCTCCGCGTAGCCCTCCAACGCTCCCTCGCCGTAGGAGCGTTGGTGCGGGGCGTGGAAGCCGCCGTACTCGGCGACCACGCGGCAGAGCTCGACGAGTTCGGCGGTGTCGGCGTACATCCCGGGCGTGTAGGTCAGCCCGCTGGACATCCCGACCGCGCCCTCGGCCAGCCCCTGGGCCAACAGCGCGCGCATCCGGTCGAGTTCGGCGGCGCTCGGGGCCCGGTTCTCCCATCCGACGACGAGCATCCGCAGCGATCCGTGCGGCACCAGGTAGCAGGCGTTGACGGCGGGACCGGTCCGGTCCAGCCGGTCCAGGTAGCCGCCGACCGTCCGCCAGTCCCAGTCGAAGTCCTCCGGGTCGCCGTTCCAGCCGGCGATCTGGCGGCGGAGGGCAGGCAGCGTACGGTCGTCGACCGGGGCGTAGGAGAGGCCGTCCTGGCCGAGGACCTCGCAGGTGACACCCTGGGTGACCTTGGCCGGATGCTCGGGTTCGAGCAGCAGGGCGAGGTCGGAGTGGGCGTGCATGTCGATGAACCCGGGAGCCAGCACCAGCCCGTCGGCGTCCACCACCCGCGCCCCGTCGACACCGCGGCCGATCTCGGCGATCACTCCGTCGGCGATCCGGACGTCGGCCCGGTACCGTTCGGCGCCGGTGCCGTCGATGACCGTGGCCCCCTTGAAGACCACCTCGCGGGCACCGGGCCCGTGGCCGCGGTCCACCCGGCCCGCCGGCTCGCCCCCGCCGCCCGGCCCCTGCTCCCGGCTCATCAGAAGAACGTCCTGACCAGCCCGGTGACCTTCGGCTCGGCCGCCGAGGCGTCGTCGAGCACCGGGATCAGCGCCCACTTGTCGAAGGCGGTGCACGGGTGCGAGACGCCCAGCCTCAGCACGGCACCGATCGGCGCGAGGTCGCCCGCGTCCCGCAGGAAGGCGTGCTGGTCGTTGAGAGCGGTGATCCGCGCCGCGGTCCCGGTCAACTCCGCCCCGCCCCGCACGCGTTGCGGCTCCGGGAGCCCTTCGTCGAACGGCAGGTCGCGCTTGCCGGCGTCCAGCAGCGCCAGGTGCGGTTCCGGCCGGGAGACCACCCGGGCCCACCCGTGCAGCGCACTGCGCAGCGGCGCCCCACCGGCGTCCGTCCCACCCGCGGCGCCGGCGGCCCGGGCGAGCGGGGAGATCCCCCGGTAGAAGCCGTCGTCGTGGGCGATGTACGCACCGGAACGGAGCACCACGAAGGCTTCCGGAAGGGCCCCCAACTCCTCGGCCACCAGGTCGAAGTAGGCACTCCCCCCGGCCGTGACCACGGGCGCCGAGCCGTCGGCGTACGCGCTAGCCAGCCGTCCGTGCAGTTCGGCGAGGGTCCGCAGGTACGTCCGGACGGCGGCGAGCCCGTCCTCGCTCGCGTCATGGGCCAGCGCGCCCTCGTAGCCGCCGATCCCGGCAAGTCGCAGGGTGGGCGCGCGCAGCACGGCGGCGGCGATCTCGACCGCCTCGTCGACGGTGCGGGCGCCGGTGCGCCCGCCCGGGCCGCCGAGTTCGACCATCACCTCGACCTGGCGCTCGGCGCCCGCGGCCCGCAGCGCCTCGTCCATCAGCCGGACGCTCGCGGCGGAGTCCACCCAGGAGGTGAAGGCGAAGGCCGGGTCGGCGGCCAGTTCGCCGGCCAGCCAGCCGAGGCCAGCCGGGTCGAGCAGGGTGTTGGCGAGCAGTACCCGCTGGACGCCGAAGGCCCGCGCCACCCTGATCTGCGGCAGGTTGGCGAGGGTGATGCCGTGGCTTCCCGCGGCCAGCTGGGCCTGCCACAGCGCGGGGGCCATGGTGGTCTTGCCGTGCGGGGCGAGCGCCACGCCCGCCTCGGCGCACCAGGCGGCCATGGTCCGCAGATTGTGGTCGAGCGCGCCGGCGTCGAGGGTGAGCAGCGGGGTGCCGAGGTCGGCGAGGGCGGGGCCGGTGGCCAGGTAGTCGCGGACGCTCAGGCCCCAGGCGGCCGGCGGCAGCGCCTTGAACCGCCAGTCGAGCGTCTCGTCGGCGAGCGCCGCCACCGCCCCGGTGTCGATGCCCGGCCCGGTGCCGCTGCTTGCGAAGGTCTGGTCCACCGTCTTCCTCCATTTGCCGTGTTGCAACATACGCAACGAGGGTTGCACATGCTGGCAGCACGGTTCTAGCATCGGCGCCGGACGAAGGTCAACGACGGTCGCCCCCGGCAGGCGGGCCACCCGGTCGGCCGCAGCACCCCCACCCGGTCGGCCGCAGCACCCCGAGGAGCCCAGCAGATGCCACGACAGGACGCCGCCGTGAGCCCGGGCACCCCACCGCTCGGCGGCCCGGCGGCGGCCGGACCCGACCCGGCCGGGCCCGCAGTGGCCGAGCCGGCCACCTCGGCCGGCTCCGCCGCGCCCGCCCCGGGGGACGTCCGGGACGGCGACCCCGCCACCCCGGCCGCCGTCTGCGTGGGCGAGTCGATGGCCGTCCTCCTGCCCGACCGGCCCGGCCCTCTGGAGTCGGTGGAGGCGTTCCGACTATCCGTCGGCGGGGCCGAGTCGAACGTGGCGGGCGCCCTGGCCGCGCTGGGCGTGCCGAGTGCCTGGATCAGCCGGGTCGGCGACGACGGCTTCGGCCGCCGCCTGCTCGGCGAGCTCACCGCACGCGGGGTGGACGTCTCGGCGGTCGCCGTCGATCCGCACCGCCCCACCGGCCTCTACCTCAAGGAGATCGGCGGCTCCACCGGCGACCGGTTCGACCTCGGTCCCGGCCGCAGCCGGCTCCACTACCACCGGCGCGGTTCCGCCGCCGCCGCGCTCTCCCCCGCCCTGCTCGCCGACCCGGCCGCAGCCCGGCTACTGGCCGGCGCCCGGCTGCTGCACCTCTCCGGCATCACCGCGGCGCTCTCCGACGACTGCCTGGCCCTGCTCCGCGCCCTGCTCGCCGACCGCCGCCCGGGCCGCCTGGTCAGCTTCGACCTCAACTGGCGCCCGGCGCTCTGGCGCGACCGCGACGTCTCGGTGCTCCCGCCGCTGCTGGACGCCGCCGACCTCCTGCTGATCGGCGCCGACGAGGCCGAGGCCGCGTTCGGCATCGGCGACCCGCACGAGCTGCGCCGCCGGTTCCCCTCCCCCGCCACCCTGGTGGTCAAGGACGCCGCCCGGCTGGTCACCGCCCTGGAGCGGGACGGGAGCACCGTCAGCGAGCCGGCGCTCACCGTCGAGGTGGTCGAGGCGACCGGGGCCGGCGACGCCTTCGCCGCCGGATACCTGGCCGGCACGGTGCGCGGCCTCGACCAGCGGCGCCGTCTGCGACTCGGCCACCTGAGCGCGGCGTGCGCGCTGACCGCCGACGGCGACCAGGCCGAGCTGCCCCCGGAGCCGGTGGTCGCCGCCCTGCTCGCCGCCTCCCCGGAGGACTGGGCGTCCACCCGGGTGTCGGCGGATGGCATCGTGTCCCCTGTACTGCCCGCGGTCGCACGGACCGCCCCGGCCTCCAGCGTGTCGGCGCCCGCCACGGCGACACCTGCGGCGGCCACGCCCGCTCCGGCCGCGCCGGCGCCGGGGGGCGGTGCCGCCGACCCCCGACCGGCCGCCTCCCCGGCCCTTGGAGCACGATGAGCCAGACCGTCACCCGCGCCCTGCGCATCCTCGCCGAGCTCGGCGAGGGCGAGCGCTCGCTGGACCAGCTCGCCGAGGTGCTCGGCGTGCACAAGACCACCGTGCTCCGGCTGCTCCAGAGCCTCGAAGAGGAACGATTCGTCTACCGCGATCCGGCGTACCGCTACCACCTGGGCGCCGGACTCTTCGCCCTCTCCGGCCTGGCGCTGGAGCAGCGCGGGGTCCGCCGGATCGCAGCGCCGCACCTGGCCGAGCTGAACGCCGCCACCGGCCAGACCGTGCACCTGGCCGCGTACGAGGGGGGCGAGGTGGTCTACATCGACAAGTACGACTCCCGCCACCCGGTGCGGATGTACTCGCGGATCGGCCTGCGCGCGGCCCTGCACAGCGCCGCGGTCTCCAAGGTGCTGCTGGCCGACCTGCCGGTGCCGGAGCGCCGCCGGGTGGTGGCCGGGATCGACTTCACCCCGCACACCGCCCGCACCCTGACCACGCCCGAGGCACTGCTGGCCGAACTGGAGAAGGTCGCCGTCCAGGGCTGGGCGCAGGACCACGCCGAGCACGAGGCGTTCATCAACTGCGTGGCCGCACCGATCCGGGACGCCAGCGGCCGGGTGGTCGCCGCGGCCTCGATCTCGGTGCCGGACGTCGTCCTCCCGTACGAGCAGGTGCTGGAGCTGCTGCCCCAGCTGCTCGCCACCACCCGCGCCGTCTCCGCCGACTGCGGCCAGACGCCGCCGACCACCTGAGCAATCACCGCAACGAAGGAAGCGCATGAGCGACAAGACCGAGATCCGGACCGACGGCGCCCCCGCCCCGGCGTGGATGTTCTCCCAGGGCGTCCGCAAGGGCCCGATCCTCCAGGTGTCCGGTCAGGGCCCGCAGGACCCGGCCACCGGCGAGTACCTGTTCCACGGCGACGTGAAGGCCCAGACCCGGCGGACGCTGGAGAACGTCAAGGCGATCGTCGAGGCGGGCGGCGCCACGATCGAGGACGTGGTGATGTTCCGCGTCTACCTCACCAAGCGTGCCGACTTCCCGCTGATGAACGAGGTCTATGCCGAGTTCATCGACGAGAACATCAGTCCGGGCGGGGTGAAGCCCTGCCGGACCACGATCTTCGCCGAGCTCCCGCAGGAGCCGATGCTGGTCGAGATCGACGCCCAGGCCGTCGTCGGCTGATCACGCGGCCACGCGGCCAGGCGGAAGGGCCCGGACACTCGTCCGGGC